>JAHIMR010000071.1 GCA_018896525.1 Actinomycetota bacterium | reverse complement strand
CCGGCCACGCTCAGCGCCAGGGAAGGTACCTCCTCCGGCATCCCCGGCCCGCGCCCGCCCCGGTTCGGTTCAGGCGAAGTGTTCATAACCCATCCCCTCCAGCTTGACCGTCTCCCCCTCCGCGATTACCATGCGGCACTCCTCCCCCGCTACCATCACCCCTATGCGTGAGGCCGGTATCTCCAACCTTCTCAGCGTTTCAAGGATTCCCTCGAAGCGCCCCGGGGGCGCGGTGAAAAGGAGCTCGTAATCCTCCCCCCCCGAAAGTGCCCACCTCAACGGGTCGACAGAGGTCTCCGCCGCCAGTTCCCTGAGCTTGTCGCTCAAGGGGATGAGATCCGCCTGTATCTCGCATCCGAGCCCGCTCTCGGAGCAGATGTCGCAGATATCCGGGGCAATGCCGTCGCTTACGTCCTCCATGGCGGTTACCCCGGTCCCCGCCAGGATTTTCCCGGCAAGTACCCTCGGTTTCGGTCTCAAGTGGGCGCCTACGAGGCCGGGGAACCTCTCCCCGGCGTCGCCATCCCCACGTTGCAGGATGAAGAGCCCGGCGGCTGAGTCTCCGGCGTATCCGGTCATCCCCACCAGGTCACCCTCGCGCGCGCCGCCCCGGAGCACCGGGCCGCCCTCCGGGGGGCTGCCTGCCACCGTTACCGTCAAGGCCAGGCCACCGGGCGAGCGGCAGACGTCGCCCCCCACCAGTTCGCACCCGTTTACGACCGTAACCTCCCGGACCCCCCCCAGCAACTCCAGGACCTCGGCCCTGGTCGGCGCCCGGCTGAAGGCGATTGACAGAAGGGCACACAACGGCTCTCCCCCCATAGCCGCTATATCGCTGATGCCGGCGGTGGCGGCCCTGTACCCCACGTCCGAAAGGCCACAGATGTCCAGGTCGAAGTGCACACCCTCGTACAGCGAATCAACCGTCAGGAGTACGTCGGGCGACGGAAACCGGAACTCGGTCGAGTCATCACCGATAGGAACCAGGACGTCGGGTCCGGGAGAGCCCAGTATCTCCCGGACAAACCTCACGGTTTCCCGTTCGTTCATCGGTTGGCGCAAACCTCTTCCCCCCTAATGCGTCTCGTGTCTTTCCCTCTTGACGCCCAGGTACTTATCAATGAACTTTATCGCGCAGAACTCGCCGCACATGGTACAGCCGCTGTCCTCCTCCACACCGCACTCCGAGAGTATGGCACCGGCCCGCTTCGGGTCTATCGCCAGCTCCACCTGATCGTCCCACTTGAGCGCCTTGCGGGCACGGGACATGCGGTTGTCCCACTCCATGAAGAACTCCGGGTTCTTGGCAAGGTCACCGGCGTGCGCCGCTATCCTGGTCACCACCACGCCCTCCCGGACGTCCTCCACCCCGGGCAGCCCCAGGTGCTCTCTGGGGGTCACGTAGCACAGGTAATCCGCGCCGGAGGCCGCCGCCAGGGCACCTCCCATGCTGGCAACCAGGTGGTCGTAGCCGGGGGCAATGTCGGTCACCAGCGGGCCCAGCACATAGAACGGCGCTCCCCGACAGATACGCTTGGCCATCTCGACGTTAAGGGCCACCTGTCCCACCGGGATATGCCCGGGGCCCTCCACCATCGCCTGGACCCCCGCCTCCCGGCAGCGGGACACCAGTTCCCCCAGCACGAGAAGCTCCTGGACCTGGGCGTCATCGGTCGCGTCGGCGACCGCCCCCGGGCGGAACCCGTCCCCCAGGCTCAATGTCAGGTCGTAGCGAACGGCGATGTCCAGCAGCCGGTCGAAGTCGGCGTACAGTGGGTTCTCCTTCTCGTTGAACAGTATCCACCCGGACAGGAAAGCACCTCCGCGGCTCACGATGTCGGCTATCCTCCCGCATGCCTCAAGGCATTCCAGCGCCCGGGTGGTAACCCCACAGTGCACGGTGACAAAATCAACCCCGTCAGCGGCATGCCGCTCTATTGCCCCGAACATCTCGTCAGACGTCATCTCGACGATGCTGCCGTGTCTGTCCTGTGACTCGATAGCCGCCTGGTATATCGGCACGGTACCCACCGGTACCGCACTCTCGGCCATTATCTTCCGCCTTACCCCGTCGATGTCGCCGCCGGTGGAGAGATCCATCACCGTATCCGCGCCCGCCTCGACGGCGGTGTTTAGCTTATCGAGCTCTACCTCGGTATCGGCGGAGTCCATCGACGTGCCTATGTTGGCGTTCACCTTGGTGCGAAGCCCTTTTCCGATAACGCAGGGGCGGGATAACTCCCTGAGCGAGTTCAATGTGAACACCGCGGTCCCTTCGACTATCTCGCCGGCGACCTCCTCTACATCCAGCGGCTCGCCCTCCGCCGCCCGCCGTAGCACATCGGGAATATCGCCCCGCTTTAGCCTCTCTATCAACGTACGCCGTTCACCCATCTTGAGTACCCCCGGTTCCTATCACGTAACCGCAGCTGGGTCGAGGCTTTCCAGTACCTCGCGCGCCGCGGCCTCCATGTCGTTCGCCCGGGCGACCGCCGAACCCACCGCGGCCCCCGCCGCGCCCGCCTCCAGCACACCGGCCGCGTTGGACGCGTTTATTCCCCCCACCCCTATTACCGGCGCGAGCCCCTCCCGGCAGTACGCGGAAAGCCCGTCAACTCCTATCGGCTCCCCGGCGTCCGCCTTTGACGGAGAACGGAACACCGGTCCCACCCCCAGGTAGTCGGCCCCGCTCCTGACCGCCTCCCCCGCCCCGGAAACGCTCTCGGGCGAGAAACCCACCAGGGAGCCGGGGGGCAACAGCTTCCGGGCGATAGCCACGTCGATATCATCAACCCCGAGGTGCACCCCGTCGGAGTGCACCGCGCAGGCCACGTCAACCCTGTCGTTTACCAGGAACAACGCTCCCCGCTCCCGGCATGCCCCCCTTATCCGGAGCGCCACTTCCGCGAAGTCACGGTCGGACATCCTCTTGTCGCGCAACTGCACGGCCCGGCAGCCGGCGTCAAGCGCCGCCCGCGCCACGTCCTCATGCCCGCGGCCGCGTTTAGCGTCGCGTGACGTTATCACCATCATCCTCATAAGTCCCACCCGGCCGGGCCCTCTCTGCTCAGTCAACGCGCCTCCGCCCCCTCTGGGTCTCCCCCATCTACCGCCGTCAGGCCTCACCGCGCACCTTGCGTACGGCGAGCCCGGCGGCCTTCCTCCCGGACAGGAACATACCCCCGAAGATGGCTCCCATGCGGGGCGAGCCGAAGGCGGCGTTGGCCGCCATGCCGCAGACCATCATGCCGGGGTAGACCTCGCGGGTATTGTCGACTATCTCTTTCTCGCCTACCTCGGCCCACATCGGCTTCTCCCCCACTACCGCCCCTCCGGCGGTCTCGATGCGGCAGCCCGGGACCTTGCGCTCGAACGTCCGCACGATGTCGCAGTCGTGCCCGGATGCGTCGATTACCACCTTGGCGCTGACCGCCAGTGGGTCCACGTGCATGCCGGACAGCTCAACCGCTCTCCAGTTCAGAACCACCCCGGTGACAACGTCGTCCTCCCTGATTATGACGTCTTCGACCGACATCCCCACCCACACCTTTGCCCCGGCGTCAATCGCCGCCACGGTGCACCTGGAAACCACCTCCACGGGGTCGCCTGTCAGGTAGCCGTCACCGGTGTCGATGAGCTTGATGCTTAAGTCGTCAAGTATCTCGACCGCTTCCTCCTGGACCACAATCCTGGTGAACAGCATGCCACCGCCCCACATGCCGCCCCCAACGAACAGGTCCCTCTCGAACACGCTCACCTTCAACCCTTCGCGCGCCAGGTAGTAGGCCGCGACCAACCCGGACGGGCCGGCCCCGACTATCGCCACGTCGAGCTCGAGGGAGTCCAGGAACTCCCGGCTGAACCCTTCCACTATTCTCCTTGTTATCTCGATCTCCGAAAGCGGCATCTCCTCATACCTCCTCTATCTCATGCTGCCCGCCCCTCCAACCTTGAGGGGCGACACTCCTGTCGCCCTCCGGGGAGGTGGATTGAAAAAAGCCGGGCCACCGGTGGCTCGGCTGAAAGGTCCGGCCCTGTAGCACTCCCTACGCTAGCATTACCTAGGTGCCCCGTTCCATAGATACGCTGGCATTCGAACGCCGCTCCCGTCCACTCCGGCTGCGTTCCGCTCCCTCGACGTACTCCAGGAGTACGACTCGGTCGCGCGCCTTGCCGGAGCGGCGCTTCGACGCTCTCGGTGCTTAACCGTATCCATGGAACGGGACACAGAAAATCAGGTTCCACCGGTCGACGGGTTCCGCCCGCCCTCTCAGCCCGCTCCTACGAGCTCCCGCTGCACAGACGCTATTCTTTTTACATCAACATTCTACCACCAGCGGCGCCGGACTGCACACCCGGCCTGGTGGCTTCCCCTCCAGCCGGTTTGTGCTATATTTAGTGCCGGGAGAACGTACCGGAAGAGGTGGTTTCTTTGGGTGAGAACGATAAGCAGGAAGAGGAAAAGGATGAGGCCAAGCAGACCTCGTCGCGCCTGTGGACCCCTTACGGCGACCCCGGTTCCCAGAAGCGGGAAGCGGCGGACAAACCTGCGGCGGAGGCCGGGGGCGTAAGCGGCGCTGGTGGGGAAGCCCCCGCCGATGAGGTGTCCGACGAGGAGCTCCGCAAGAGAATCGAGGAGGCGATGGAAAAGATAACCGTCGCCGATGTGGTCCTGGACATGATAGTATCCCTCTCCAGCCTCGCTTACCAACGGATGGGCATACCCAAGGAAGTGAACGAGAAGTACCGCGACATGGAGCAGGCCCAGCTCGCCATCGACAGCATAGACGCCTTGCTGGAAGTACTGGGCCGGTCGCTGCCGGAGGATGCCCTCAAGCCGCTCTCTGGGACGCTCGACAACTTGAAGATGAACTTCGCCAGGGAATCCTGAGGGATACTATTGTTATGTGAGAACTGTCACAAGCGTCCGGCCTCGATGCGGATGACCGTGAGCAAGCCCGACGGGGAGCAACGGGTGGTAATGCTCTGCGGTATGTGCGCCCACCGTTTCTCCAACGTGATGCCGCAAAGGACCGCGACCCGCAGAGCGGCTCCCGGGAGCCAGTTGTCGCCCGAAGTCTTCAGCCAGCACCAGTTCCCCACCCAGCGTTACGGCCTGTTCGCCGGATTCTCCTCGGAAACCCAGGAGGTACTGAAAACGGCGGAGAAGGTCACCAGGGGGCTGGGTCTCCAGTCGGTGGGGACCGGCCCGCTCCTGGTGGGTATCCTGTCACTTGCGAAGAACCCCTCCGGCGAGATACTCAAAAGCCACGGCGTAAACCTGGATGACCTGCAAACGACAATCCCCCCGTCGGTGTCGGAGATAGATGGCACAAACCAGCCGGTGCAGCTCTCGCCCGACACCCTGTCGGTCCTGGAGATGGCCCAGAACAAGGCGGTGGGCCTCTCCGACACTTTCATCGAACCGCAGCACCTGGTGCTGGCCCTGCTGGAGATGGACAAGGTGAGCGCCACCAACTGGATGAAAGCGCGCAGAGTCAACTTCAACGCGCTGGAAAAGGATATAACCATATCGCTTGTCGGCAGCCGGAGGGAAAGGGAGTCCCGCTCCGTCACATCCATCACCGAGGCGACCCCGGAGGAGATGCTGCTTGGGGCCGATGGCCGGACAGCGACAAAGACCCGGGAGAAAAGTGCCCTCTCCGCTTACGCCCGCGACTTGACACTGATGGCCCGGAACGGCAAGTTGATGCCGGTGGTGGGACGGGAGGCAGAGGTCGCCCGTGTGGTCAGGATACTCTCCCGCCTGCAGAAGAACAACCCCCTGCTACTGGGAAAGGCGGGGGTGGGAAAGACCGCGGTGGTGGAAGCGCTGGCCCAGAGTATCGCCAGGGACGAGGTCCCCCGCCGGTTGCGCGGCTCCTCGCTCTACGAGGTGGATCTCACCGCGATGATCGCCGGAACGGAGATGCGCGGCCAGTTCGAGAAGCGCATGAAGAACCTGGTGGACGAGGTCAAGGGCAGGGGGGCTGGCTGCTTGCTCTTCATCGACGAGATACACACCCTGGTGGGAGCCGGAGCGAGCGAGGGGAGCATGGACGCCGGCAACATCCTCAAGCCGGCGCTTGCCCGCGGTGAGTTGCACCTTATCGGGGCGACAACTCTTTCAGAGTACAGCAAGTACATCGAAAAGGACGCTGCCCTGTCCCGGCGGTTCCAGCCGGTCCTGGTAGGCGAGCCCACCGTGGAGCAGGCTATATCCATACTGCAGGGTATCAGGGGCCGGTTCGAGTCTCACCACGAGGTGGTTGTCTCCGAGGAGTCGATCGCCGCGGCGGTCACGCTCTCCAGCCAGTACCTGACCGAACGGTTCCTGCCCGACAAGGCCATAGACCTGATAGACGAGGCATGCAGCATGGTGGCGATAGAGAACGACGAGACCGGACAGTCGCGGGCGGTCATAGCCGACGACATCGCCAAGGTGATCTCATCCTGGACCGGCATACCACTTACCAAGCTGGTGGAATCGGAGCGCGAGCGCCTGCTCAACATGGAATCGATAATCCACGAGAGAATCATCAACCAGGACGAGGCGGTGGCAATTGTCTCCGACGTGGTCAGGCGCTCCCGAGCGGGTCTCAAGGACCCTTCCCGGCCCAACGGTGTCTTTATTTTCGCGGGGCCGACCGGTGTCGGCAAGACCGAGCTCGCCCGGGTACTGGCCGGCTTTCTCTTCAACGACGACACCGCCTTGATCCAGCTGGACATGTCCGAGTACGTGGAAGCGGAGTCGGTTGCACGGCTGATAGGCGCCCCGCCCGGCTACGTTGGCTTCGAGCAGGGCGGCCAGCTGACCGAGAAGGTGAAGTTCAGGCCTTACTCGATCGTACTGCTCGACGAGATGGAGAAAGCACACCCGAGGGTCCTGAACCTCGTCCTTCAGATCGCCGACGCGGGCCGGCTGACCGACGGACAGGGCAGCGTGGTGAACTTCAAGAACACGATCGTCATACTAACCACCAACGTGGGCTCGAACCTTTTCTTCGACCCCCGGCTCGCGTCCGACCACGAGAAGGCAAAGGAAGAGATCACGGCCCTGCTTATCTCGGCGACCTCACCCGAGTTCGTAAACCGGATGGACGCGGTGGCCCTGTTCAGGCCTCTCACGTTCGAGCAGGTTGAAATGATAGTCAAGGGGCAGGTCGGCCTGCTTGCCCGGCGGCTCTCCGAGAAATCCATCTCCCTGGAGGTGCAACCGGAAGCGATCACCTACCTTGCGCACAAAGGATACGACCCCGCGATGGGGGCCCGCCCCGCCAGGCGGGTCATACAGAACGAGCTGGAATCTCCACTCTCGGGGATGCTGCTGGACGGGACGCTGGAGGAGGGGGCCTCCGCGACCGTGACCGTCCATGACGACCAACTTCATATCAGCACTCTCTGACCAGATGCGTAGTCCGGGCTGGATTTGGAACCAGTGACTCCAATCATACGGAAGCTCAACTTCAAATACAGCCCGGTGTAACGATGTCCAAACGGTCCACGAGCAAACGCACACCAGCAATAGAAACGACAAACATCTAAGCTTGTGGTCCGGGCTGGATTTGGAACCAGTGACTCCAAGCATACGGAAGCTCAACTTCAAATACAGCCCGGTGTAACGATATCCAGGCGACCCGCGAGCAAGCGCACACGAGCAATAGAAACGACAAACATCTAAGCTGGCGAATAGGATTCCACGATGCCGGGCTACTTCACCGCCGCCTTCACGGTGGCGCCTTCTTTCACCAGGTAGTACGTTCCCCCCGCTGAGTCGGTGGGTATCTCGCTGAAGTACGACGGGACGAGTTGGCTGATATTTGAAGGGTAAACGCCTTCCTCCGTGTAATACATCTGGACCGCGGAGTCTATCATCCGCAGGTTGGCCTCCCGGGCCGTCGTATCGGCCTTCCTCTCAATTACCTCGACCTGCTCTACCGCTTCTTCCATGGGGGTCTCGCACCCGGCCAGGACCGCCGTCGCAACGAAGATCACCATCAGGAACAGTACCGGAACAAGCGCTCTCCTGGTTACCATTACGCCCTCCTCTCAAAACTCCCCGGGTTTCTCGGTTCCCCTTCCCACTTCCTCCTGGTGCACGATGCCGGAAACTCCCGCCACGTTCAGCACGCAGTCCGCGTACTCAGAGGTTTCACCAACCGAGGAGTTCACTACCGCCGCGCTCTTCAACACCAGGAATCCGTCCTCCAGAACCCCGATAAGCGTCCCCCTGTACTTTATCGGCCCACAGTAAACCACCACTTCCTTGTCTTTCCACTTCCCAACGAAAGTTCCAAAGTCCATTGCCCCCCCCTGACTATCGCTTCCGCTTCCCGTCTACCCAAACCCATCAGAGTTTCTCATCCTTACCGACAATACTCGGTTGGCGCGCTTGGAGGGATTCGAACCCCCGACACGTGGCTCCGGAGGCCACTGCTCTGTCCCCTGAGCTACAAGCGCTTCCAGGTACCCCGCTCTAAAAAATACAGTAGCATTCGAGCGCCGCCACGCTCTCGGTGCTTAACCGTATCTATCCAGCGAGGCACTAAGGGCACATCACTCCCGCGAACCGGGCTGCCTGCAGTACTCGAGATACCGCTCCCACTCCGGGCGAACAACTCCAAGTTCCAGGCTCACGGTAGCCGGCCCCCTGGGAGCCCCGGGCTTCCTGGCGAGCTTCAGTCCGGCCTCCACCGGCAACCGGTCCCTCTTCCTGCTGTTGCACTTCTTGCAGGCGGCAACAACATTCTCCCAGGAGTGCGCGCCCCCCCGACTCCTGGGCACCAGGTGATCAACCGTCTCCGCCAGGCCCCCACAGTACTGGCATTTCCACGCGTCCCTTGCGAACACCGCCCGCCGCGACAGGTTCGCCCGCCCGTAATACGGAACCTTCACGTAGTAGTTGAGCCGGATCACTGAGGGTATCGCGACGATAAGTCTCTCTGAGTGATAAGCCCCACCGTCCCCCTCCAGCACCGCCACCTTGCCCTTGAACTGGAGCACTATCGCGCGCCGGACGCTTACCGCGCACAGGGGCTCAAAAGTTGCGTTCAGAAGCAAGACCTTTTTCATCGTACTCATTATACGCCGTTCCCGGACTCGCTTAATGATACAGCAAGCACAGCATCCGCGTTAACCGCTGGAACCTGCAGGTGCCCGGTCAGGTCTTGAACTCGGTCTTGACCCCCCAGATCCCAAGCGATATCCCGAGCTCGCGGTTCTCCTTGGCCGCTTCCTCGAGAGACACACCCTTCATCGACGCGTCGATCGCCTGCCTGAACGCCCTGGCGCCTGCCTTCGAGCCCTCCGGATGGGCGTGTATCCCCCCGCCGGAGCCGATCATCACCTCGTTGCCCAACTCGCGAACCACGTCAGGCACATTGACCGGTGTTATCCCACCCGAGGGCATCGGCATCGTGGGCTTGAGGTCGCCGAACGGGTAGGTCAACGCACGTGCCACCTGCCTGAACCGCGCCGGCAGGTACGGCGCCTTGCCCCCCATCGCGAACGGAATCACCACGAAGTCCGCGCCGCAGAGGCGTGGGATCTTCCCCAGCACCAGCATCGACGACATGCCGTACTCAGGTGCCATGTACAGCGCCCCGGCGCAGTCCATGTGGGCCAGTATCGGGACGTTGATGGAGCTGTCCTCGGCCAATCCCCGCATCGCCTCGGGGCCGACCGCGATGTAGTTTACCATCAGGGCGTTCGCTCCGGCATCCACCGCCGCGTGGGCATTATCGAACATCTTGGGAAGGCGGTCGGTGATGTTGGCTGTGTAGAGCGTGTGTTCGCCGGTCTCCTCGAAGACCCGCTTCTCCATCTTCATGTAAGCCTTGACCCGCCCCACTACACGGTTGTAGGCCATGTCTGCTATCAGCTCGTCGTCCTTGACGATGTCGCATCCGCCGACGGCGGCCTCGTAGAACAGCCGTCTCCCCACCTCGAGTGGATAGCCGCTGCACGGCTTGATCATGTTATTCAGCAGCGGGCGCCTCTTGTTCTTGGGGATACCAAGCGCCTTGTAGACCCCATCGATCCCGAACCGTGGACCCTGGAAGCCGTCCAGCAGTGACTTTGGCATCCGCATGTCCAGCAGCTTTATCTTACCGCCCATGCTTATGTTGCCCAGGCACGCGGTCAACAGCATCGGTATCTGGGACTCGATGTTGACCCCCGGAAAGGCGATCTGCACCACGTACTGCCGCTCGGTCACGTCCCCGGGGACCATCCACTCGAAGTCCGGCACCTCGTAAACCCCTATCACCTTGGCCACGTGCTTGGCCCTTACCTCCGGTGTTTCATCGGGGCACGGCAGCCACGTCCCGGTTGACTGCTCGATGGCGAGAACCGGGGACAGGGCCTCCACGTCCAACTCACTTGGCCATGCGGTGTAGTACGTCGCGATAACATGTGTCTCCATGTCAATGCCCTCGGGCAGGGCGTACGGCTCGGCGTCGTACTTTCCCAGCGGGGGCGGTTTGGGCGTTTCTTTCTTCTTCGCGGGCTTCTTCTTCGCTGCCATTTGAATCCTCCTTGTCGCTTGCGGTTTCCAGTATGAATATATATTAAACCGCCGCGAGAGTATCTATTACTGCTCGCTGGCGTTTACGCGCCGGTAAAACTTCCGGAGTCTTCGGTAAGCCTCGGTGAGGTTCTCGAACGCCTCGTCGTACACCTCCCTGTACTCCGGGCGAGGGGTGAAGACTACCGATACATCCACCGCGTCACGAAGGGCTGCAAATCCCCTGAACGCTCCCATGCCCAGGGCGGCTATCAGCGCGGCGCCCCTCGCCCCTGATTCCTGCGGCTCCGAGACCCGCTCGATAGTGACCCCAAGGACGTCGGCGTATATCTGCATCCACAGGTCGCTCTTGGCGCCCCCCCCGATGGCCCTCAGGACGACGTCGTCAAACCCACACCCCTCGAGGCCCTCCAGCATCCACTTTGCGTGGAGGGCGACCCCCTCGAACACCGCCCTGGCCACGTCGCCCCGCTTGTGATCGAGGCTCAGGTTCAGGTAGCCGCCCCGCACCGTTGTGTCGGGAATGGGAGACCTCTCCCCGTACATCCAGGGACAGAACAACAGCCCGTTACTGCCGGGCTCCGCCTCGGCCGCCACCATGTTCAGGTAATCGTAGACGTCCCTGTCAGGGCCGAACTCCACGTCGTCTGGAACCAGGTTCTCGGCGAACCACTTGAAGCATGCTCCCGCGCTCTCGGTCTCGGCCAGCAGGAGATAGCGTGCCGGGTCCGCCGAGGCGATGCTCACTATCCCCTTTCGCCCGTCGTTGACCGCCTTTGGCGCAGTTACCGCTATCCACCCGGACGACCCCACGTACACGTGCCCCTGCCCATCCAGCACCGCCCCCGAACCTACGGTGGCACTGGGAATGTCCCCTGTGCCGCAGAAGACCGGAACGCCGGGTGGAAGGCCCATCTCCCCGGCGGCGGCCTCCATCAGCTCTCCCACCTCCTCAAACGACGCGGCCACCCTGGGCATCTTCTGCGGGTCAAGCCGGAAGAGCTTAAACAACATCAGGTCCCAGTCCTTCTTCTTGAAGTTGAACATGCCGGTCGTAGACGCGGCCGCGTAGTCGTAGACGAACTCCCCGCAGGCACGGCTCACCAGGTAACTGTCCACCTCCAGGATCTTGTAGGTGTTGTTATAGACGTCAGGCTCGTTCTGCCTGAGCCACATGAGCTTGGGGATGACGTCCTTCCCGGTGGGCACCCCGCCGGCGACCGCCAGCAGGAGGGTCTTGGTCAGGCGCCGGATTATCTTGTCGGCCTGCTCCTGGGCCCGTCCGTCCAGCCAGATTATCGCGGGCCGCAGGATATTCCCTCCCCGGTCCACCGGTAGTACCCCGATCATCTGCGTGGCGAAGATAACGCCGCCGACGTCACCGGGATCAACGCCTGACTCCTCCATGACATCCCTGGTGGTGCCGGTAACGGCGTTCCACCAATTATCAGGGTCCTGCTCGGCCCAGTGCTCGCGTGGGTAACTGGTGGTGTATGGGCTGAACTTGCTGACCAGGATGTTGCCTGACAGGTCTGTGATAGCGGCCTTGCTGCCGCCTGTCCCAACGTCGTGGGCAATGATGTATTTCTTCTCCGACAACGCGTTGACCTTTCGGTAGAACGGTCTTTTCAACAAGACTATTATATCCCACATTGCGTACCGGGCGGCCATACTTGCCCGTCAACTAAGTAGTATAATCTCCACTAGCGTCCAGTCAGCTACGAGAATCATCGTAAGGGCGTCTGAAACAAAGGAGGCGGTAGCGCAGATGGAGTACAAGGAGATAATGTCCCGGCTGGAGAACATAGTTTCCACCGACGTTCACCCGATCCCCGAGGATACTTTGACCGAGGAGCGTGAGCGGTTCCGTGACACCCACCGTAAGTCGCTCGAGATATTCGAAAGGGCCAAAGAGGTCATCCCCGGCGGGGTCGAGCATAACCTGAGCACCTCCGACCCGTATCCCCTCACAATGGACCGGGTCAAGGGCTACAAGATATGGGATATTGATGGAAACGAGTATGTGGACTACCTGCTGTGCGGGGCACCGATCATCCTGGGCCATCACTTCGACCCCCTGGACGACGAGATAATCAGGATCATCCAGGAGAAGGGACCGGCCACCGGCCTGACCAGCGAGTTCGAGGTCCTGGCGGCGGAGAAGATCATCGAGCACATGCCGGCGGTAGAATCGGTCCGCTTCCTTCAGTCGGGAACCGAGGCGGACATGGCCGCTATCCGCATTGCCCGGACGTTCACCGAGAAGGTCAAGATAATCAAGGTCGGCGGAAGTTATCACGGCTGGTCGGACCAGCTGGTCACCTCCCTTCACATCCCCGGCACCGGCCCCCTCAACTGCAAGGGCATTCCCCCGGAGTGCTACGCCCACACCATGGATGTGCCCCCCAACGATGTCGACGCGCTCGAGAAAGCGTTCGAAGAAGCCGGCGCCCAGGGCGGGGTAGCGGCGGTCATCGTAGAGCCGATCGGCGGCGAGTCCGGCACCCACCCGGTCCACCCCGACTGGAACAGAACGGTGAGGGAGATGTGTGACTCCAACGACTCCCTGCTGATCTTCGACGAGGTGGTGTCCGGTTTCAGAGTTGACATGGGCGGTGCCCAGAAGTACTTCAACGTCATGCCCGACATCACCGTGCTGGGAAAGATCATCACCCACGGTTACCCATCAACGGGAGCGGTCGCCGGCCGCAAGGATGTCATGGACGTCATCATCCGGGGCATGGGGCAAAAACCTTACCTGGGAGGCACCCTGGCGGGCAACCCTATATCCACCGGCGCCTGCTACCACGCCATCCGGCTGATGGAGGAGAACGACGCCGTAGGAAAGGCGACCGCGTACGCGAACCGGCTTACAAAGGCCATGAACGACCTCTTTTCCACGCGGGAAGATCTGCCGTTCTTCGTCTACAATTACGGCCCGATCATGCACTACGAAACCTCCTCGTTCTTCCAGGTCAGCCTCACCGGTCCCGACCCATTGAACCAGATAATCACCAGGAAGAAGATCTGCGAGGATTACCAGATGGTGGCCATGAACCAGGGCCTCAACTCCCTGGCGGGCACCCGCATGTACACCTGCATGCAGCACGACGACGATGCCCTGGACAAGACACTCGAGACCTGGGAGTACGTGCTGTCGCTTATCCCGAAGGGATAATGTTGCGTTTTGCGCCAATGGTGCCTGGCACCATTGGCGCGTTTTTCTGAAGGAGAGCCGTTGCACTGGACCACGCATATAGTAACCGGCGCGGCACTGGGTTATCTCATAGACCGTCCGGTTCAGGCGGCACTCGTGGGTGTGGGTAGCCACATCGTCCTCGACACGATACCGCACTACGACCCCGACTCCGAACTCGGCTACGTCATCGACGCGCTGCTGGGGGTGCTCACGCTGACGTTCATAGCCGGGAGTAAAACGATCCGCGGGATAGACGGAAGGCACGCGTTACTGTGGGGTGCGATCGGCGGGGCGCTTCCCGACACTGAGCTTCTTGTGAACCTGGTTGAGAACGTGGAACCCGAGCAGTACGTGTTCCCGTCCCACGACGGTACGCTACCCCACCTGCAGACCGGCCTGGTGGCCTCCACCGTCATACAGGCGGCGTTGGTAACGGTGCTGATGATGCTCGCACGGCACAAGCGACGAATGGATAGGGCCTAGTGCTCACGGTACTTACGCAAGGTTGAGCGGGTGGTGGAGTTGTGGGATGACCCTGACGTCCGGGAACAACTCCAGGGCCTTCCTCTGGAGTTCCAGCAGGAACCCAGGACCGGGTTCCACCTCTCCACGCGTTCCGGTGACCGGCTGGATGACCACCACGGCGTCCTCTCTCCCGGCGCTCTTTACAACCTCAACCCCCTGGAGGAACTCGTCTGTGTCCACCGATTGGGTCACAATGAACTTAACGCAAAAGCTGGTGCCGCCCAGGAGTTTCAGGAACTTCCGGTTGTCCTCGAACCTTTCCTCCCCGCCAGTGCACGATGAGAGCTTGATGTCGGCGGCCACGTACCACACGTGCTCTATGATGCCCGGCAGTTCACCGGGAAGGGTACTGTTTGTCTCCAGGTAGATCTTGTGTCCGTCCGTGACCAGTTTCGGCAACAGGCACCGCAGAAACCCCGCCTGCACCAGCGGCTCGCCACCGGTAATACTCACCGAGTGGTGCCCGGGAAGCCACAGCATCCCCACGTTGGAAATAATGTCCTTGATTGACAGGGGGTTTGGCAGGTACTCGCATTTACCGGTCGCCGGCTTGCTTTCGACCCTGCATGTGGCAGCGGGATGCCTCGCCTGCGGAGAGTCACAGTAGGAGCATGACAGGTTACAACCTCCGAAACGCAGAAACACCTGCCTGCATCCCGCCAGGGGGCCCTCGCCCTGGATTGAATCGAAAATCCCCTCGATATTGCCGCGTGCCGCCATCCTCTTAGAAACGACTCTCGGTTACGGGACGTACCTTACTGGCGTCTGCCTCGAGGTCCTTCATCTCCTCGATGAAGCGCCTGGCCACCTCCATGGCAAACTTATCGACATCCTCAACCCCCAACTCCTCCAGCCCGATCGTCCGTACCGGTGTTCCCTTGCTGGTAATGTTAAGCCCCAGGTGTATCAAGCCGGAAACGGGGCTGACGGTTGCCACCGACACGCTCAACTTGCCACGTTCGTCTTCTTCCGGCAGGTAAGCGAATATGTTGTCGAACTCGCGCTCAATCTCCACGTCGTCGAAGGTTGAGTACCGCAGCGTTTCCACCACGACCGAAATCAGCAGCCGCCCGATGAGCACTATCCTGTCTATACCACAACCGAACTGCTCCACAATGAAGTGGAGCATCTCCGGGGAGGAGATAATAGAATTCTTCTTTCTGTCGTCAATGTCCACCATGTACTCTTCGCTGATGCTGCACGGCCCCCTGAAGAACACGATACTATCACCCTGGACGTCCGCTTTGATGTATGCCCATAGCGGGGACAACTGCGAACCATCGTACTCGATCGTCTTCCCCTTTAGATACTTGCCTTTCAACTTACGCCCCTAACTCTCAATACTCTTCCTCTAACTGACTGAACGGCGGCAACCGCCTTCGCGAGGTAACTGCTATCTTAACTCCACCTCGCCGGTTGCCGCCAGCGCGGGGGGCTAGGACAACGGAGGCACGTGCGGTACCGTCATCGCACTCGCGCTGTTTTCCGGGGATTCCCAGACGGTGACCGCCGCCAGTTCCGCATTCTCCCCGGATGCTTGTCGGGCTTTCTCCCTGAGCCTGTCGAAGATGACCCGGGCCACGTTCTCCGCCGTCGGCGGCAATGAACCGAACGGCTCCACGTCATTAAGGAAGGTGTGATCGAAGTCGTCCACTACCTCCTGCAGTGCCTCGCCGGCATCGTCAAAGTCAAGCAGCATCCCGTCGGACCCGACTTCCTCCCCGGAGAAGACCGCCAGCACAGACCAGGTATGCCCGTGCAACCTCGAGCATTTCCCGGGGTGCCCCTCGAGTCGGTGCGCGGCACTAAACCGCTTTCTTACCCCTACACTGATTATCACGCTGAAGCCTCCATTGCTTCACCCTGAATCTATGGAACGAAGCACTAATCATTATAGCAGTAGCCACCCGCGTTCAATGCTCAAAGGTTCTCCCCGAGCACCTGTATGAAGTTCTCCAATCTGGCGGCGGCCTGCGCGCCGATTCCACCGGGGCAATCACACTCGACCGTCAGGACCGGCCTTGCCAGCATCCGCGAGAAAACTACGTCCTCCAGGTTCCGATGGCAGAAACTCTGTACGTAATGGACCAGGCCGTCGAGGCGGCGGATATCCGACTCGCGGTTGATGTCGACCGATCTCCCCGCGATGGTATAGGGGTAGGTATACGCCAGGTACTGCTCAACGATGTCTCCACAGTTATGGGGCATCGAGAACTGCCGCTGGACCTCGTGGAAGACGAACCTTGCACCCATGGACTCCGCCATGGGGAAGATCACCGGGTCTATGGGAGGCACCCCTATGTAACCCAGCCTCACCTCCCGCTGGAAAGGGATTCCGCCCTTCAGCTCCAGGGGTCTCCGTGCCCTCGCCGATTCGAGGAACTCCTTCAGTTCGTCAGAGAACCTGTCCGGGTCGCCCCCGAAGTCGCTGGAGCTTACCAGCCACCTGTGGTTCTCCGCCCCGGTCACCCTGTTGTCCTCAAAGCACAACCGATCAACTTCACGTAGTCCACGCCGCGGGCCTTCGAGCCTTTCCCTCCACCTTTCCGCCTCCTCCCACGTCGCATTCAAGCTGTCCAGCAACCTTCCGATCTCCCGCCTGAGGTCCGCGGCACCAGGCGGGTACGGGTAAGAGAAACCGATTACCTCAACCCCCTGAAGCTCGAGGGCCTCCAGCAGGACCTCGGTGCCCGAGCAATCGCCGCGCACGACGCCGATTACCCGGCTCGGGCCGTCCCCCGAGGCCGCGGCGGCGAATACCCCCTTGGTCCACGCGCAGGAGTTCTGCGGGAACCCACGGGCGAGAGCGTAATCAATCATCTCCTCCCTCCGGTGGTGGAACACGAACAGGTTATTGAGGTCCACCGGGATCAGGCCGGCGGCGAAGACGGCCTCCACGGGGATGGTCGTGGTAATTCCCACGGCCCTCTGCCTGTCTTTTAAGGCCGCGTGTTCCTCTTCCCGGTGCTCCGCGCGCTCAGTAGCCATCCCACTCCCGCCTCTAGCGAAACACGTCCTACCTGGTGCCCCATCTCATAGATACAATGGCATTCGAACGCCGCTGCATCCGCTCCTGCTGCGTTCCGCTCCCTGCGTCGTACTCAGTGAGTACGACTCAGTCGCGCGCCTTGCCGGCGCGGCGCTTCGACGCTCTCGGTGCATCACCGTACCTATGAGACGGGACACATGGCTTCAACTCTCCGCGTTCACAGACCTTTCCTTATCCACCCCGAAAACTCCCGCCCGCTCCTCCACCACCCCGGCCGCCGCGAGATGAGGATCGTGAGTGAACAGTACGAGCGTACCTCGACGGGCCGCCGTTTCCAGCAAGCGCTTCTTGCGTTCACAGGTCACCTCCGGATACATGTCCCACGCCATCAGCCAGTTGACCTTCAGGTGAGCACTGGTGGGCACCAGGTCTCCCGGGTAGACCGCTTCCTCACCACCGGAGTTCAAATGGACAACCTGGTGCCCCCTGGTATGGCCCCCCGTGTGCTCTACCCATACTCCCGGCGCCACCTCCTCCTCCCCGGTGACCAGTTCCACCTGGCCACTCTCGTAGAGAGGCATGAAATCAGGCCGCGAGTAAGACGCCCGGGCCAACGGGTGTGGGTCCACCGCCGAGTCCCATTCCTCCTTCTGGATAATGAAACGGGCGCGGGGGAAGGCGGCAACCACCCGCTCGCCGTCCCGCTCTGTGGAGCCGCCGGCGTGGTCCAGGTGCAGATGGGTCAGTATCACGGTGTCAATATCCTCCGGCCCGAACCCCAAACCCTCCAGCGCGCCTATCGCTCCCTCATCGCCAAGGCAGTAGATATCCCTGAGACGATCGGCGTACTTCCGGCCCATTCCCGTTTCCACCAGGACAATACGCCCACCGGTCTCGATGACCAGCGAGTTGGTGTTCAGCCGTATGCGGTTCCGCTTATCGGGCGTTGTCTTTTTCTCCCAGAGCTCCCTTGGAACAACGCCGAACATGGAACCGCCATCGAGCCGGAATCTCGAGGTCACCGCGGTCCAGACCCGCAGTCCACCAACAGTGATGGGTCGGGAATGATGCCGCGCCTCTCCCACGTCTGGCCTCTCCTCCAGTGTCGCCAAGAGTACTCCTGTGTTATATTAGTTGACGGCGCTATACTGTTCAGGAAGCATATGCATATAACATAATAACAAAGCGGGCATGCGATCTGGGAAGTAGCCTGTGAACGTCTATTCAATAATGAGCGTTTTTTATTGATTCATATTCGGATTGGAGCAGTTGCTTGATTAAGTGGCACGGAAGGAAAGCGAGGAGCAATCGCGGGTTTACCATCGTCGAGTTAATGGTAACCTTGTTGATTTTAGGAGTCCTTGTGGGAATCGTTGTGATGACCATGACAATCTCCCGGCGAAAGGCACGTGAATCGGCGTGTAAGGCCAACCTCCGAACTATGACTGACGGCATTATCCTTTATACATCCACTCATGACGGCGATTACCCCGTTAACCTCGAGGATCTCGCACCCGTTTACATCAAAGGTTCATTCGACTGGATGTGCCCCTCGGGCAACAACGACTATCGCGTTAACTACGACTCTGCCACCGGCGAAGTCTGGTGCAATGAATCAGGTCATGAATTATGATATTGCTTCCTGGTTATAGATTGGAGGCGTCAGGTTGAAATACTCCAGATTTGAGCTACTGGCGATGATCGTTGGGGTCTGTGCCGTAGCTGCAACCATCGTAGCCGCTATATCGAGCACCAACCGGGTTTCCGACATCGTCGGGCAGTGCATGATACTGGTATGCCTGTTTGGTGGTCTCCATTACGGCCGGAAGGGCGCCGCTCTCTCGTTCGTCGCGGCTACCGCGATATACGCGGTGGTGGCACTCGTATTCTCCACCGATATCGATCAAAGCACCGCGCTACAGATATTCCTGCTCAGGGCGGCGGTGTTCGCGTTTGTCGCTTTCATAGCCGGCGAACTGAACGTCAGGCTCAAGTACCTGTTTATCAAACTGGAGCACCACGACTTCGTGGACGATATCACCAGTCTGTATAACTCCAGGTACATGGCGAAGCTCATCGATAAGTACGTCAGCGAGTTCGACCGCTACGGCACGAAGTTCTCGCTGGCAAACATCACTATTAACGAAGATATGATCAGCCCGATGAAGAAGAAAATACGCAACAAGGTGATAAAGGATATCGGCAACTCGATCATCAGGGGAAACATCCGGGGCGCGGACGAAGCCGCCCGCCTGGAAGGTACTACGTTCGCGGTCCTGTTCCCCAACACGAACTTTGATGGAGCCACCTGCGCTACCCTCAGGATGAAGGCCAAGGTCTGCGGCTATCTCGACCGTCACGGCCTGGACGCGGATCGCGAGGACAGCATCAAGACCGTTATCCTCGAGTATCCAAAGGACAGGGATACGGTGGAAGTCCTGGGGGTCAACCTGAAGGAAATACGGCCTAAGGACCCCGCTCCATAAATACGCTGTCATTCGAACGCCGCTCCCGTCCACACCGGCCGCGTTCCGCTCCCTCGGCGTACTACGGGAGTACGTCTCGGTCGCGCGCCTTGCCGGAGCGGCGCCACGCTCTCGGTGCTTAACCGTATCCATGAAACGGGGCACTGAGAACCCTTCGGCCTGACAGGAGCCGGTTCTCTTTCATCGCCGCATCGGGTTACCGTGAGTCCCAGAACACCTGTAGATTAAGGCATCCTCCCCCTCTGCCCCTTCCCCCCTCGCGGGGGAAGGTTGGGATGGGGGGGTTCTGGGTGGGAGGACCGAGGTTGGGGTCCCCTCCATGAGCCTCGGCCCCGCCGACTTTGATGATAGAATATCTGCTGCGTTCAAATCCAATGAAACGCGGCGCAACAACGGTGGTGCCGCTGTGTGAAGCACTCGAGGATGAATCTGGATGGAGCAAATAGCGAAGTCAGTACCGGGAAAGATCAAGGCCGGCGACATCGTTCTGGTACTCCTGGTCATAGCCGCCGCGATTGCCGGGGTGGTACTGGTCTCTCGAGCCAGCGCGGGTGAGAAGGGGTCCCTGGCGATAATCGAGGTGAACGGCAAGGAGGTCCGGCGACTGGAACTCAGCGACAAGCAGGGATACAGGACGCTGACCGTTCAGGGCACGCTGGGGCCCAGCACCGTGGCGGTTGAGGACGGCAAGGTCTGGATGACCGAGAGCGCCTGCCGCGACAAACTTTGCGTGGGCATGGGCCGGATAGACTTCACCGGCCAGAGCATCGTATGTCTTCCCAACCGTGTTGTCATACGTATCATCGACGGGGCAAAGCCCGGCAGCGTGGATGCGATAACGGAGTAGGTGATCACGCTTTGTCAACAAGCCGCAGGGTTACCAACCTCGCCCTCCTGGTTTCGATAGGGCTGGTCCTGAGCATAATAGAAAGCACGTTCCCACCGCTTTTACCGGTGCCAGGGGCGAAGTTGGGACTGGCCAATATCGCCACCGTCGTGGCGCTCTACGCCTTCGGCCCCGGGATGGCCATAGAGGTGACTGTCCTCCGGTCCATCCTCGGCGGCCTCCTGCGGGGAAGCGTGGTAGGGTTGTTCTTGAGCTTCTCCGGCGGCATCGCAAGCACGCTGGTGATGATCGTCATCTACCTCCTGCTGGATCGTTACATCAGCATCGTGGGGGTGAGCGTTGCCGGAGCGGTCACTCACAACGTGGTACAGTTGGCCGCCGCTTTCCTGCTTATCCAGCACGCCGCACTGTTTTTCTATCTCCCCTACCTGGTGTTGCTCTCCGTTCCCACCGGGCTTTTCGTCGGGTTCGCCTCCCGTCGAGTGACGGTTTCGCTCCAGGGCATGTTCCCGGCGACGGGCTAACCGATGCACGACGAACCCCACGAGATAGCAGCGGAGAATCTCACCTACACGTACCCCGGCATGAGCCGGCCCGCCCTCTACGGCGTCAGCCACCGTTTCCGGCAGGGCGAGTTCCACGCCGTGCTGGGAAGGAACGGGTCCGGCAAGTCAACCCTGGCGTTGTGCCTGAACGGCCTCATCACGCCCGGGGAAGGCAGGGTCCTCTCCTGCGGCCTCGACACCTCGGTGCCCACCAACGCGTCCGAGATACGAAAGCAGGTGGCCATCGTGTTCCAGACACCGGACACGCGCATGGTGGGATCCACGGTAGAGGAAGAGGTCGCGTTCGGCCCTGAGAACCTCGGGCTCTCACCCCTTGTGATAAGAAAACGGGTTGACGAGGCACTCGAACTCGCTGGCATTGAAGACATTGCCCGGCGGCAGCCGCAACAGCTCTCCCTGGGCCAGAAGCAGTTGGTAGCGGTCGCCGGGGCCATCGCAATGGAACCGTCATTCCTGATAAGTGACGAGTCCACCTCGATGCTTGATGTGAGATCGCGAGCCGGTGTCTTGAAGCTGTTCGCGGACCTCCAAGAACGGGGTGTGGGAATCGTCCATGTGACCCACTTCCTCGAGGAGGCCGCGATAGCCGATCAAGTCGTCATCCTGGAAAGCGGACGAATCGCCGGTACCGGCCCACCGGGCGAGCTCCTGTCCGACCCCACCCGGGTGCGAAACCTCGGGCTGGACCCGCTTCCCGCCACCATGGTCGCCGAGGAGCTTGCCGCGCTCGGCCACCATACAGGTGGGTATATCCTGACCGCGGAGGAGCTGCTGCTATGGTCTCGCGCCTGAGCCTGAAAGACGTTTCTTACTCGTACCCGTTTCAGGACGCCATGGCGCTCTCCGGGATCAACCTGGAAACCCGTCCCGGTGAGGTTTTCTGTATTGCGGGGAGCAACGGCTCGGGAAAATCTACGCTTGCCCAGATTTGTGCCGGTCTTCTTACACCAACGTCCGGGTCGGTGCTCTATGACGGAAAACCGGCAAGGAGTGGGAGCCGGCTTCTAAACCTCCACAGAAATGTGGGACTCCTTTTCCAGTCACCTGAGGACCAACTCTTCGCCGATACTGTCCGGAAGGACATCGAATTCGGGCCGAGAAACCAGGGGCTCCGTGGCGATGATCTCGCCGCTCGGGTAATTGACGCCGCCAGGCTTGTGGGATTGCCACTACAGGACACGGGCGGAAGATCACCGTTCTCTTTGTCCGAAGGAGAGAAAAGACGAGTGGCGCTGGCCGGGGTCCTTGCCATGAACCCGGAGATACTGGTTCTGGATGAACCTTTCATCGGCCTGGACCACGACGGCCGAGAGCACCTCATCAGCGCACTCTCGAGCTATGTCGAGAACAAGTTAGCCACGATAGTACTGGTAACTCATGACCTCTCCGGCGCCTGGCCGCTCGCCTCCCGGTTCGCCCTGCTGTCGGAAAGCCGCCTGGTCGGCATCGAAAGCAAGGCCGACCTGGTATTGGGCAATACTGACATGCTTGCCCTGGGCGTACGGTTGCCCCAGTGGGGAGTCCTCGCGAAGGAACTCCTCCACGCCGGTATCCCCGTGGAGGATCCCTCGGACCCTTCCTGCCTGGCAAAGGCGCTTGTCCGGCGCCGGGAGGTAAGAGATGACAGGTAATGATATCGCCATCGGCCAGTACCTTGCAGTTGAGACCCCATTGAACCGGATGGACCCACGGCTGAAACTGGTGATGGTGGTCGCCTGCGTAGTCATGGTCTTCCTTTATGGCACCGGCTGGGAACTCCTGTCGTTCAGCGTGCTTCTCCTGGTCGTGCTGGCGGCGACCCGCCTTCCCCTTCTGCCGGTCTTGAGGTCACTGGAGACGGTGTGGGTGATCGTGCTGATAACGTTCCTCTTGCAGGCGTTCCTGACCCCCGGCGAGGTCATGTGGCACTGGGGCTTCCTGAGCGTTACCGATACCGGCCTGTCCAACGGCATCACGCTCTCGGCCCGGGTACTCCTCCTGGTACTCCTCCTGACGGCGCTAACCATGAGCACCGCCCCGCTGGACCTTGCCGACGGACTTCAATCCCTGCTGCGTCCCCTTGCATACCTGAAGGTCCCGGTGAGCCGGGTTACAACAGTGGTGAGCATAACCCTCATGTTCATACCCGGCATACTGGAACAGAGCCGCAAACTGGTCAAGGCCCAGATGGCCAGGGGAGCCGACTTCGAATCCGCCAACATCTTTCGCAGAGTCAAAGACATCGTACCGGTGCTTGTCCCGATTTTCGTAAAGGTCTTCCATGACGCCGATGACCTTGCGTTAGCGATGGACGCTCGGGTCTATGACGGCGGCAAGAACCGCACCCGCCTGCACCCTCTCAAGATAGGAGTGCTGGAGACCATATTGACGGTACTGTTCATCTCCACGGCGATCACGATCAAGTTCGTTCTCTAAAACGCAAGATGGTAGGGGTATCGCACCGGGGCTGTTGCATAATGGGGCTTGGGTTTGCTTGGGGGTTTCAACGACACCAGCCCGGGGATGACGATCGTTGTCTCATGTTATCGCTTGTAAGACTGGGGTCAGGCCCGCTGTTGCATCTTGCCCGGCGTTATCGTGTATTGGGGTGGGGACAGGCCCCTTCGTTGCATTACGGACATCGGCTTTTATTTACGATCAAACGACAACTACGCGGCCAGTCCCCGTTTGGGTGGGGCAACGAACGACACCAGCTTGGGCCAGACCCCGTTTGGTTAGCGGTGTTAGAGCTGGTTCAATTTGTCGGCGGCCTGGGAAGCGAACTCCCGCCACTGCTCGTTCCCACCGCATAGCTCGAGCGCTTTGGCGTAGGCGTCGAGCGCCTCCGCCACCCTGCCGGCCCTCTCCAGGTCACCGGCCAGGTAAAACCAGGCGTCGCCTCTTGCGGGATTTCCGGCTACGGCCCGGGTGTACTCAGCGATGGCGGCCTCAAACTCCTCCTGCTGGTCATAGGCGTTACCCCGCAGCACCAGTACCTCCGTCACTGTATCGACCGAGAGCCCTGGAATCAGCATCGCGTCCTCTAACTCATCCAGCGCGCCATCGGGGTCACCCTCCTCGAGCAGGGACCGCGCCAGCATGCACCGGAGCGCGGGGTTGTCAGGTTCCTGCTGGACCGCCCGGGAGAGCTCCGCAACCGCACCCGCGCTGTCCCCCTGCAAGATCAGCACGCGGGCCACGCTCATGAGCGCTTCGGTATCCGCGGCGTCCAGTTCGATGGCCTTGCGGTACTGCTCCAGCGCCCTGGTGTACTCCCCCTCGCACTGGTAACTCATACCGATGAGCACGTGGCCGGAGGGGAAAAGCTCATCCCCCGCGAGCTTCCGCCCTTTCTCCAGTTCCGCCGCCGCCTCACCGGTAACCTGCCCCGACTGCCCGGCGAGGGCCAGCCCCAATATAACGTGCGAAGCCCAGTCCAGTGGGTTCAACGAGATGCTCTCCCGGCTCTCGGATTGCGCCTCCGCGAACATCCCTCCCGCCAGATACGTCATAGCGAGCCACTGGTGCGGGTACCAGTACCCCGGATCGATCTGGACGGCCCTTGTGAACAACTCCAGCGCCTGCTGGTCCTCACCCAGCAACAGGTGGACCTCCCCCAGGTTGACGTGCACCGAGAGGCGGTCCGGGGCCAGGTCACGTGCCTTGTCCCAGTTGCCCAGCGCCTTGCGCTTCTCTCCCCTTGTCCGGTCTACAACTCCCAGGTTCTGATACCCGGCTGACTTGCCACCGGCCTCCTGCTGGTTCCTGAAACAGTCGGTTGCCTTTTCCAGTCGGCCCAGGCGGATATACTGGATTCCCAGCGAGTTCCAGGCCTGACAATCACCCGGGTCCACCTCGAGGGCCTTCTTGAAGTACGACTCTGCCAGGTCCGCCTCCTGCTCAAGTGAGTACAGGTACGCCATGGGGGCGTAAGCCCTGGTTTTCAGCGGGTCGATCGAGACCGCTTTCTTCCAGTCGTCCAGCGCGGTCTCGGAATCATGATTGAGGAACTTGACAATACCCAGGGCCACCCAGGTGCTATCGTCCTCCTGCTCAATACTGAGCGCCTCTTTATACCATTTCTCGGCCTCGCCCAGATCGCCCTCTCCTAACGCCGACTGCCCCATCCCGAAGACCGCCTCCAGCGACAGGCGGTCCGCCCTTCGGGCGCTCGAGTACGCGTCCATCGCCTGGCTCCAGTTGCCTTCCATCAATTCCAGCTTGCCGATTCCCGAGTGCGCCTGGGCGAACTGCGGGTCCAGCGACAGCGCGGCCTCGAACTCTTTCCCGGCTTCGCCCATCCTGTCCGCGTCCAGAAACGCCCTCCCAAGGTTGAGATGGGCCCAGGCGTCCATCGGCGCAACATCGATCCTCGCCATAGCTTCGCTCTCCGTATTGTCCCTGGTCGCCTCGTCGGAGAAGTAAGGATCCGTCAGCATGTCCACGAAAGACGAGAACCCCCCGGCTCCGGAACCGACGCACTCCGGCACCTTCTCTTTCGAAGGCACCTCGCCAGGCCCGCAGATAGACGTTTCTCCCTTCTCCACCGTTACGGTGCCCGCCTCGCCGCACACCGTAGCGGAACCGCCCGCGACATCAACCGTCGTGGCGCCGCCGGGCTCCACGTTTATCCCGAAATCGTTCTCAGCGGACCGTGAACAGGTAACGGTGACGGCGGGGGTGGTCAGCACGGGAGGGTTACCTTCCTTGCCGCTCTCCAGCCAGAGTTCCCCGCGGGTTACCTCCACGCCGCCCCCTCCTTCCTGCCCCGTTACGAGGTGAAAATCTGCTCCCCCGCCGAAGTACAGCATGGTTCCATCCAGCAAGATGAGGGTCAAACTCGAGTCGGGACCGGTGCTGACCGTGTCGTGTGAGAAGAGTGACGCGCCGGCGCACCCGGAGAGCCGACAGTCGCGGTTCCCGGTGCGTATGTCCAGATCACCACCCGCCTGGGCGATCAACGCCGCCACGGGATAAGGTTCCTTTTCTTTCTCCCGCGCTTTTCCGCAGGAGGAAGCAAGCACCGACGCCGCGAGTAACAGCATCAGGGCAACCGCTATCGCGCCGCCCTTCCTGGTGTCCCGTCTCATAAATACAATGGCATTCGAACGCCGCTGCATCCACTCTGGCTGCGTTCCGCTCCCTCGGCGTACTACAGAAGTACGCATCGGTCGCGCGCCTTGCCGGAAGCGGCGCATCGACGCTCTCGGTGCGTCACCGTACTTATGAGACGGGACACTGGTAAAGCAATACATTCCGGGTAAACTCTTCTTCCAGGCAAGTTGCATACCCTTTAGAAAGGTGGAAAGAGAAATACGGGCACCGGTGGTCACGGATCAGGCGTCCGCGTCGGCTTTCGGCTTCGTGCTACGGCTCTTCCGGGGAACGACGCGCACTATCACGTTGTTGGGGCAGACATCGATGCACTTGCCGCACTGGGTGCACTTCTCGTAATCGATGAAGACGCGGTTGTCCTTCACGGTGATAGCCTCGAACTCACAGACCTTCTCGCATTTCTTGCAGGCGATACAACAGACCGTGCAGACCTCCCTGGCCTTTCGCCCCTTGTCCTTGTTCGTACACATGACAAGCACATTCTGTTTCCTGGGAACGATCTCTATGAGGTTTCTCGGACATACTTCAATGCAGAGTTCGCAACCGGTACAACGTCCCCTGTTGACCCAGCGCCTGTGATCCCTGGTGATCCTTATCGCATTGACCGGGCAGACGTCCTTGCAGGTGCCCAGACCCAGGCAACCATAGTCACAGGCCTTGCCTCCGCCGGCGATCTTGTCCGCCGCCGCGCAGGAGTCAATTCCCTGGTATCTAGCCCTGGGGGGTGACTCGGCGAGGCCTCCCTTGCAGTGAACCAGGGCAACCCCCATCTCTCGAGTCTTCGCCTCAACCCCCATCACTTCCGCCACCGCCTCCGCGGTCCCGGGCCCCCCCGCCAGGCAGACGTCAACCGGCGCCTTGCCTTCGACGACCGCCTCCGCCGCTACCTGGCACCCGGGGTACCCGCAGGCCCCGCAGTTGGTGCCCATCAGCACCTCCAGCACCTGGTCCACCCTGGGATCGGTCTCCACCGCGAACTTGATGGAAGCAATCGCAAGTAACGCCCCGAACACCAGCGACAGGCCCGATAGGACCAGCGCCGCTTTTCCTACGATCGACCAGTCCAACGCGAAATCCTCCCTACAGGTCCAGTAAGTTGGCGAAACCCATAAATGCGAGAGACAGCAGGGCGGCGGTCATGAACGCGATCGGCGCCCCGCGGAACATGTGTGGCACCGGGCTTGTTTCCAACCTTTCACGGATGCAGGCGAAAACCACGATTATGACCCCGAAGCCGATGGCTACGCCAATAGTGTAGATGAGCGCCTCGGGCAGGCTGAAATGGTAGGCGACGTTCAATTTCAGGAAGCCGGGCTTCACCGCCTCGGTCGCCACAGCCAGGACCGCGCAGTTCGTGGTTATGAGGGGAAGGAATATGCCCATGGCCCGGTACAACGGAGGGCTTACCTTCTTGAGCACCATCTCCAGGAACTGCACCAACGTGGCGATTATCAGGATGAAGACCGGTATGTAGAGAAACTCCCCCACGTGAAGCGGCTCGAGAATGTAATTCCAGGCGAGCCAGCAAACCGTGGTAGCCATTGTCATCACGAAAAGTACCGACATCGCCATCCCGATGGAGGTCTCGACCTGGTTGGAGACACCGAAGAACGGGCACAGAGCGATGAAACGGATAAGCACGATGTTGTAGACCACCATCGCGCCCAGGAATATCAGGAAGTACCGGTACGGCTCGCTCATTGTTTCTTCCTCGTTTCGTAACGGTTGAGAAGGGCTATCATTAATCCGAACACAAGGAAGGCACCGGGAAACATCACGAAGATCAACGGTGGGTTGAACGAGCCCAGGCTCACGATCGTCCTGTCGAACAGGAGTATCTTCCCGGTCCCCAGGAGTTCGCGCACAAATCCCATTACCAGCAGGACCAACGTGTAGCCAACCCCGATGCCAAGTCCGTCCACCGCGGCGTAGGCAACCTTGTTCTTGGACGCGTAACCCTCCGCCCTCGCCAGGATCATGCAGTTCACCACTATCAGGGGGATCCAGACCCCGAGGCGTTCATAGACCGCGGGAACGTACGCCTTCATGACCAGGTCCACTATCGTTACGAATGACGCGATAATCACGATGTAGATCGGTATCCTTATCTGGTCGGGGATGTGTTTGCGGATCAACGATATCAGTACGTTGGAGCAGACCAACACGAACGTTGCGGCCACCCCCATGAAGACGCCGTTCTCCACCCGGTTGCTCACCGCCAGCGCCGAGCACAGGCCGACCATCAGTTTCAACAGGGCGTTCTCGGTTATTACGCCCTTCTTGAACTCGTCCCAGAGTGTTGTCCCATCGTCCATCTGTCCCCCGATTACTGCGCTTGCTCTATCTCCTCGAACGCCTCCAGGGCTTCCTTGACCTCCTTGGTGGCCGCCTTGCTGGTGATGGTGGCCCCGGTGATCGCCTGTATATCCTCACCGACCTCCAGCGGGTCGGAAATCGCCTTCCCGATGAACTGGCCCAGGAACTCCTCCTTCTCCACGTTCGCCCCGAGGCCGGGGGTCTCGTTATGGGAAATAATGGAGATTCCCTTGGCTTCCCCGTCCTTCCCTATCCCCACCGCCATTCGGATCGGCCCTCCGTATCCCTTGACCTTGAGGATGATTATGTATCCCCGGTCACAGGTGAATACCTTCTCCACGTCAGGGATGTGCTCACGCACCTTCTTTTCGAGCTCCTTGTCCTCCTTGAGCTCCTCGGGCTTATTTATCCCCGGCATCGCCTCAACGCATGCCTTGGCCTCCTCCAGCTTCTTCTGCTCGGCGATCTTGTCCCTGGTAATAGAGTAAGTCAACCCCAGGCACACCGAGGCGACCAGCCCCACCAGCATCAATGTAACCCCCAGGTGCACCACGCGCTTCATCATACCTGCTTCACCAGACCTTTATGGCCGAAAGCCCGCGGCCTCAAGTACCGGTCGATGAGCGGGGTAAACCCGTTCATCACCAGTATCGCGAACATTACCCCCTCCGGCAGGTTGGAGTAGAAGCGCAGCACTACCGTTATGCACCCGCAGCCGACAGAGAAGACGAGTTTCCCCCAGGGGGTCATCGGGTTAGTGACGTAATCGGTGGCCATGAAGCACGCGCCCAGCAGCAGGCCTCCCGACAGCATCGCGAACAGCGGGTCCATCCCCAGCGCCCACGACAGTAGCATCACCGTGCCCACGTAGCCCACCGGGATTCTCCAATCAACCAGCCCCTTGATGAGAAGCACAACCAGCCCCACCACGATCAATATGGCGGAAACCTCACCGATGCAGCCCCAGGGGTTGCCGAACAGCAACGGGCCGTAGTAGCGGGACGCCTGGATGGTGAGTTCCCCTTCACGCACATGTCCCATCGTGGCCAGCGGTGTGGCGCCGGTCACCGCGTTGATGGACTCTATCGCCTGGGTCTTGACCATCAGCGCCCGGGGGTCGGTGAGCCAGGAGGTGGACATGTACTTGGAGTAAGAGATGAAGAGCACCGCGCGCCCCACCAGGGCGGGGTTGAAGATGTTGTGGCCGAGCCCGCCAAAGACCTGCTTCCCCAGCGCTATCGCCACCACGCCGCCGGCCAGGGGCATCCAGAACGGCAGCTCTGGAGGCAGCGTCAGCGCCAGTAGGAGTCCGGTTACAACGGCACTCAGGTCCCCGATGGAGACCTTCACGTGACGCATCCTCTGTATTGCCGCCTCGGTCACCACCGCACCGGTCACGCTCATCAGTATCACCACAACGGTGGAGAGACCGCCGATGTAGATGCTGTACGCGGTCAGCGGCAGGAGCGCGACTATCACCCACCCCATGATGCTTGTGGTTGTGTTACGTCCCCTTACGTGGGGGGATACACCGATGTGAAGAAGCTCGGGCTTCCTGTCCTTGCCTTTGCTTCCCTTTCCACCGGGCTTCTCCCGCGGCATCCGTTACTCCTTGTCCAGGGCCTCGGTGAGTTCCTCCATCTTCTTCTGCTGGCGGGCCATCCCTTCCTTGCCAACCTTTATCAGCTGAACCAGGGGGTTCTTGGTGGGGCACTTGTAGGCGCAGCAGCCGCACTCCACGCAGTCGTTGATATTAAGAGTCTCCAACTCCTCCCACATGCCCGCGTCGGAGTAAGACCCTATCAGGTACGGCATCAGGTTCATGGGGCAGCGCCGCACGCAAAGCACGCACCGGATGCAGACAAAGTGACCCGGCTCCCGCTTCCACACCGTCTCCCCCCGCAGGACCACGATACCGGACGTCCCTTTGATGACCGGTACCGAGGTACTGTACTGGGCGAGCCCCATCATCGGCCCCCCCAGGATAACCTTGCCGGGCTCACCGACAAGGCCTCCGCAGAAGTCGATGACGTCACGAACCAGCGTCCCCACCTTTATCCTCAAGTTGGCGTGCCCCGCCACCCCGTCCCCGGCCACCGTCAACACCCTGTCCACCAGCGGCATCCCCTCGTAGAACAGGTCGTAGATGGCCGCCGCGGTCCCCACGTTGTCCACCAGCACCCCGACATCCATGGGGAGGCCCCCCGAGGGCACCTCCCTGCCGGTTATACCCTTTATCAGCGTCTTCTCGGCACCCATGGGATATCGAGCGGGCAGCACCGCGACCTCAAAGCCGTACTCGTCTCCGATCTCTTTCATCACGCTTATGGCGTCCGGCTTGTTCCGCTCGATGGCCACCACTATCCGCTCGGCCCCTACAGCCCTCTGGATTACCCGGGCCCCCTCGATGATGTCTTCGCCGCGCTCTACCATCATGCGATGATCGCCGGTCAGGTACGGCTCGCACTCGGCTCCGTTGATGATGACCAGCTCGATCTGCTTGTCCTCCGGCGGGGCCAGCTTGACGTGTGTTGGGAATGTGGCGCCTCCAAGGCCCACTATCCCCCCCCTGCGGATATGCTTCCGTATCTCCTGGGGAGTCATCTCCATCGGGTCTCCCAGGGGCTCTACGCTCGGGTGCACCTCGTTCATCCCGTCCGACAGTATCTGTACCGAGAGAACTTCGACACCGGTGGGATGGTGATACTCGATTATCCCGGTCACCTCCCCGGAGACGCTGGAGTGAACAGGCGCGGACACGTACGCCTCCGAGTCGCCTATCTTCTGCCCTATGAGCACCCGGTCATGTATCTCCACCAGTGGTTCGCACGGCGCGCCGATATGCTGGCTGAGCGGTATGACAACAGTTTCCGGGTAAGGACCGGGAAATATCTTCATGGTGGCGGCAATCTTGTTGGAGGGTGGGTGAACTCCGCCTTTGGTGAAGAGTTCGCGTTGTAGGTTCCGGACCCATCCCATCCCAGTCAATCTCCCCGGATTAGCCTTCGGTGAGGCACTAACATAACAAGGCGCCCGCTGGAAAGAACACCGCAGGCAGGCCGAACAGTATAATATCAAATAAAGATCTATTATGAAACAAGTAAAAGGAATACTGAAAATCATCGTGGTGACCGCCCTGGCCGCAGGTACAGTGATACTGGTCGTGCTTCTCTCGGGGGGAAACTCGGGCGGGCCGAAAGACACCTACCGCTCACCGACCCTGTTCGCGATGGATACGACGCTTCAGATTAGTATCCAGGGACAGGGCAGGGAACTGTCAGAGGCAAACGTGGAAGAGTGCGTGGCGCTGACCGAAGAGATCGAGTCGATCACCAGCCGGTTTGTCCCCGATAGTGACGTGTCGTTGATTAACGCCAACGCCGGGAATACGCCGGTGGAGGTGCACCCGGAGACGATGGAGATACTGCAAAGGTCTCTCGAGTTCTCCCGGTTAAGTGACGGGGCCTTCGACGTCACGGTGGCGCCGATTGCCGAACTGTGGGGATTCTATGATCGTGAGTACCAGGTGCCCAAACCGGAGGAGGTCGAGGCGGCCCGATCACTGGTCGATTACCGCAAGGTGCTCATAGACGAAGCGAACGACACCGTCATGCTGGCCGAACCGGGGATGCAGATAGACCTGGGCGGCGTGGCCAAGGGGTACGCGGTGGGAGCCATGTGCGACATGCTCAAGGGCCGCGGCGTAAATAGCGCCCTGGTCAACTTCGGCGGGACAGTCGGTGCGGTAGGCCGCCGCTCCGACGGCGAGCCGTGGGTCATCGGGATAAGGGACCCACGGGGGGAAGCGTGCGACCTGCTGGGCAAGCTGAAACTGGAGGACTCCTACGTATCCTCTTCCGGGGATTACGAACGGTTCTTCACCCGGGATGGGACAAGGTACTGCCACCTGTTCGACCCACGCACCGGCTACCAGTCCCGGGGGGTAGAAAGCGACACCGTGGCAGGGAGCGACCCCATGAACGCGGACATCCTCTCTACCGCCGTCTTCGTCCTGGGAAAAGACAAGGGGTTCGCCCTGGTGGGCGGGCAGGACGGGTATGAGGCGCTGATGGTGGAAAGAGATGGCAGCGTAGTGATGACACCGGGCATGAAGGAGCGGTACGTGATTGAGATCAAGAACGGTGTCAAGTGAGGTGCACCGGAACGGTCGTAGATGGAACCGGAGAAGTGGCCCGGGTGCTTATAGAGTCGAACGCCTGCGGAGATTGCCACCAGTGCGGTTTCAGCTCAGTGTCTGATGACAAGCGCATCGAGGTCAACGCCCTGAACAAGGTGAAAGCCGACAAGGGTGACCCGGTCTTCCTGGAGGTCTCGGGAAGGAGGGTCATGGAGGCCTCCGCGGTCCTCTTCCTTGTCCCTTTCGGGGGCTTCATCATCGGCTTCCTCATCGGATACTACCCGGTCTGGTACCTGGTCGGCGCGGCCCGCACCCTGATCGCGGTGGCCCTCGCTTTCGCCTGCCTCGCGGCTTCTTACTACCCGGTCCACCTGCTGGGGAAAAAAAGCGAGTTCGAGTTCGTGATCAAGGGGATCGCCACCGCGGATGAGCCGCCGGCCGGGCCGGGAGGTCAATCCCGCCCGCCGGAGAGCTCCTGAAGCCGTTTGAAAGAGCCAGGCGGGCGCCCTCCCGTAGTGGAGGGGCAGGTCGGAGCTCCCCGTCTTTCGCGCCATTACTGTCTCCCTCCAAGCCCATCGGCTTTCTTTCCTTCCATGTTATCACCGGCATACGACAGCCGCCCCGGGCCGTGTTGAAAGTTACTCCGATAAAGTGATAGATTACTTGGTAGAAAAAGCAATCGCGCGCAAGGGAGGGGGATCGAATGCCGGAACAGGAGATTGGCCGCGTTTCCCATTACTTCAACCATATCAACGTCGCGGCGCTGGAGCTTACCGGGGAGCTTGCTGTTGGTGACACCATTCACATCAAGGGTCACACCTCCGACTTCACCGAGATCGTTGACTCGATGCAAATCGAGCACGACAGCGTGGAGAAAGCGGGCCCTGGCGACTCGGTGGGCATCAAGGTCGAAGAGCGCGCCCACGAACACGACATCGTCTATAAAGTAACCGAATAACGGAACCCCCTAACAAGCGGCGGTTACACAAGACCGCCACCAGGTGGGGTCTGTGCCTTCAAGTGATGGCGATAAGGCCAGCAGGTGGGGTCAGGTGTTAGAGCGGTGTCAGGGATATGAGCGTTATGGCAAGAACACCTGACCCCTCCCTCGCAACCAAACGGTGGTAAGACAAAGTGATGGCTAGAAGGCCTGACCCCATGCGTCACACAAACGGTGGTAAGACAAGGTACGCCATCCCCGGGCTGTTGCCGTTGCAACATCCACACAAACCATTCCCCAATATGCAACAGCCCAGGTGCGAAAATGACGCACTGGTGACAGGTACCAGTGGCTCATTATGCGACAGCCCAGGGCGGCAAGCGTCAATAGTAACCCACCGCGGTGTGGCCCCCGTCCCACATTCCGTGATAGTTGAAGTACATGGGTCGCTCCACCACCACGTCCTTATCGGAGGTAACACGAGCGCTTGCGTCCTGGTCCGGCCCCAGGAACGCTTTGACGTCAACGGTGTAGCGGCTGCGGGCACCCACGGTGATCTCCTGGACCCTGTTCTCTCCCGAGGCCGGCATGTACTCAACTGATATCCGTGCCGCGGTGTCCGCCGGGTTCATGATTGATATCCACTCCTCGAAGCCTTCCCGGGTGGTGCCCTCGGCCAGGTACCAGGTCGATACTACCTCGAAGTCGGCGCTTATCCGGGAGCCCATCTCCTCGCGGGCCACCTCCCACTCGTCGGGATCGGCGCTCCAGCCGACCGCCTTTCCCTCGGCGTCGCCGAAACCGTAGTCGACCACCGAGTCCACCGCATCCTGTGCAATGGAGGCATTACCCTGCCGGCCCAGCAGCCACATGTACTCGTACTCCTGGAGGCCCCGCCGGAGCACCTTCATGCGCTGCGAGGAGACAGGTCCGTTCACGCCCCTGTCGTAGCCGGGGTAGAAGATGGTGCCGTCCCCGTTCCCCCAGTCGGGCCAGCCCACGCCGGCCCGCCTCTGGTCGAACGTGAGTGGGTCGGTCCAGACGTCGTTGTCAGCGGCGGAGTCGTTGTAGATGTCCTTCCAGTACATGCTGTGCCAGTACAGCCAGCACTCCACGTCGTACTTGTAGCCCAGCCACGGCCAGGTCCGCGTCGCCAGGCCCGGCGTGTCGATAAGCTGGCTACCCGCGTACGGCCTTCCCCCGTTGTACGACCAGGTCCGGTCCCCGGCAGCCCTCCTTTCGCCCATCGGGCCGGGATAGGCGGTGCCCCCCGAGCACCAGATATCCACGTACCCCGCCAGGGAGCCCCATGACGGGTCGTCGGGGACCGGCGATTCCGTGACCATAAGAGGTATGCCGGCGCCGGAATCGTGGATTATCTGCCCGTAGCGCCGGACCTCGTCGTACGACTCCTTGTCGTTGGGCTCGTCCACTATCCACAGGAAAGCCCTGTCGGACCATCCCCGCTCATCGAAGTGCTGCCTTACGAGCTGAAGCGTCTTTTTCAAAGTCTCGGCGAACTCGGCGCTATACAGGCCGCCATGGTCATCCGGGTAAGGGAAGTCACGCCCTATCGGCAGGCATATCGGGTCCCTGCCGATTCCGTCGTCGAAGATGTCTCCGTCGAGTATGCGGGCGGCAAGCCGGTCATAGTTCGACCAGTCGATGGTCACCCCCGACCCGGTCCCGGAGTACTCCCAGTACGACGGGGAGTCGATGTTGATGCGGTGTGCCCTCGCCATCCGGTTGTACTTCCTCTCCAGTTCCAGGTACTCGTCCGAGTACTTGACAACGTGGTGACCGTTCGCCAGTTCGTCCTGACCGAAGTAAAACCAGGTCTTGAAGTGGGTCTCATCGGGTAAGGTGAAATCCCACACCTGGACCTCCAGATTGATGCTCACCGCCGGTTGCCCATCGGCTGAAACGCTTAAAGAGCCAGCATAAGTCCCCGAAGGCGTCCCACCTGGGATGAACACGTCCACCCACACCCCCTGGTTTTGCCCGGCCGGGACCGGGAACGGGGCACCCCCCGAGGGCGCGTCGAACGGAACCAGCGGGTCCGGGTACCAACCGGTGCCGTCGCTGGAGGGGTCGCCGTACATCGACGTGGAAGGCTCGGTAACCTGGAGGTAATGCTCGCGAAAAAGCGAGATGTCGTTCGAGGATATCGTCGCCGAGGGGCCGACCAAGTCGCTCGCCGACACGCCCACCCCGCTTAACGAGTAGGACGCGTGGACGATGAGCTGGAACGCCAGGTACTCATTCCTGGCTCCTTTCAAGGTGATCTTGTTGCTCTCCGGCGACCAGATGTGACAGCCGCCCTGTGCCGGATCGTCCCGCTTCACCTTCAAGCAGTCTGGAGCCACCCATACGTCCACCGCCCCCGAACCTCCCACCGGCGCAAGAGAGGCAACAACGAACAGCGCTGTCAGAAGCGCGGCCAGATAGACTGTGGCCCTTCTCAACTGACATTCACCTCCTGTGTATAGACATCGGCATCTGCACCGCAAATGCAAAATGACGCACTGGTGACAGGCACCAGTGCGTCATTCCAGTGCGTCATTTCTCATGCTACGGCCTGTGGATGAGTGTTGTCTGGTTACCTTTGAAGAAACCCGCGTTGACGAGACGCGTCTGTCCGCGGGTGAACGACGAGACGCGGGGGTTGTGCACATGCCCGAAGTAATGGCAGGTGGGCCGGCAACGGTCGATGTACTCCAACAGTTTCTCGCTGCCCTCCTCGTCGCGGTCGGCCAGAATATCCCAGGTGAGTTCGGGAACCGCCGGCGGGTAATGGGTGCACAGTACATCGACCGGCCCCAGTGACTCCACCCTGCGGGCGTACTCCTCGGGTTCCACCTCGCCGGGCAGGCCCACCGTCCAGGGACCGTGCGGCAAGCCTGACACTAACCCAAAACGTTCTCCCTCAACCGAAATGACACCCGCTTCGATAATCTCCACGTTATCGCCCGCGGCCTCCCTCATCAAGCCGGGATCGTCGGTGTTTCCATACAGCATGAAGCTCTTGCATGGCACCGAGTCAAAGAACTCCCGATAGCTCTCCCCTACCAGCTCCCTGACCCGGCGGAGCTTCTCCGGCGTGCCCCCGGTAACCTCGCGTATCTGGTGCCTGGCAAGCTCCTTGCGCCCCCTGGCCAGTAGCGACAGGGCTTCCATTATCTCCTCTCTGGTGAACACCTCGGACAGGATTCCACCGAGGTTGCGGAAGTCAAGTAGGTTAATATAGTCGCCCAGCATTACCGCGGTGTCGTCGGGCTCCAGCTCCCGTGCCAGCGCGTTGTACTCGCCGTGGACGTCTGAGATTACCTTTACGGCCACTACCTCTCCTCGATCGAAGGCATCTTTGCGCCCGCGACCTTGAACCGCGCGCGACACGAGTCCTGCTTCTTCATCATCCTCGTTAGCAGTACACCTCCAGCAACCTCGAGGCGGTATCCCTGACGAGTCTCTTCAACTCCCTGGGGGACTCAATCTCCAGGCGGTCTCCGAACCTGATCAGGTACCTCGAGAGCCACGACAGGTTCCTGGTCCTGAGCGTGATCGTCACTGTCCCATCGTCGTGGTCGGTGAACTTGGCGGTGGGCCACTCCTCCAGCAGGCGGCGGCCCTCCTTGCCGGAAAACCGTAGTTTAACGGAATGCGCGCTCCTGCCGGGCTTCATCTCCGCCACCACTTCGGGCATCTCCAGCCCGTCGTCGCCCCTCCCGTCACCGGGGGGGTCTACAATCTCTACCGACATCATCCTGTCCAACCGGAACATCCGCCGGCCCTCCGCGCGTCGGCACCACGCCAGCAGATACCAGTGCCCGTACGAGCTTACCAGGGACAGGGGCTCGACATCCCGGCTTGACACCTCACCACGGGAGAAGCTGTAGTACTGGAGCCGGAGGTCCTTTCCTCTCTCGAGGCCTTCCTCGATCACTTCCCACCACCGGCCGGGATTGGAGCCGAGTTCCACGTCTATGTGTTGCGCCACCTCCTCAATACTGCCCCTGCTATGTCCGGCAACGATCTCCCTCACCTTCTTCAGTGCGGAACCCGCCGGGCCGCCCGGCTCGAAGAACCCGGCGCCCACCAGCGCCTCTCCGGCCACGATGAGGGCAAGCGCCTCATCGGTGGTTATAGTCAGGGGCCTCTTGAAGTAGTCGGCCATGCTCAAGTAGACCCGATCGTTCACGATTCGCCTGTCTATCAGGTCGCCCGGCCCGTACTCCGGCAGGCCGCAAAGGAAGAGGACATCCAGGTCGGCGAGAACCTCCTCCCTTTCGGCGCCCAGGGCATCACACAGCTCCTCAAGGGACGCCCCCTCCTCCCGCAGGATGAGCGGCACCATCAGGAGTATCCGGTTTAGCCGGCAGCCTATCCTGTTAAGCATTACCATCCCCGTCTCCGAGCACCCCCCGGATACGTTCGGTTATCAGGTCAACCAACCCCGATGGCGCGAGTATCCTCGCGCCGGCGCCGAACTCCAGCACCCAATCAACGAACTCCTCCGGGTCCCCCACCACGTAGGTCACATCCACCGAGCCGTCCTCACGCCTCTGGCTGCCCTCAACACGTGCACCGCCGCCGGAGAAGCCGAACGCCAGGCGCGGCTCGAACCTCACCTGTGCCGTCACGGTCTCCCCGCTGTGCTCCCCAGGCCACTCCCAGCGCGTTTCGCTGCACAGGTCGAACGAGTCGGGCACCTCGAAATCCGGCTTATGTGGCTTCTTCCTGTTGACCTCGATGTCGGAGGTCACCCGGTCCAGCTTGAACGACCGTATCTCGCGGCGCAGGTGGCACAGGCCCACCAGGTACCACGACCCGCGCCTGTTGAACAGGCCGTAAGGTGACACCTCCCGCCAGACCGGCTCGCTCGAGCCTAACGACCGGTAGGAGAATTTGAGATCCTTACGCTCGGTAAGTCCGTCGAGTATGACTTCCAGCAACCGCCGGTCGCGCGGCACACCCACCCAGTGGACATGAGGCACCGGGTCAACGTCAACGTCTCCCTTCTCGTCGAAGGCGAACTTGAGCAGGGCGGAGTGGGCCGGTCCGCTGAACGGGGTGCCCGAACCGAGGAACAGCCGTGACACCATGGTGAGGGCGACCTTCTCGGCGGGTGACAGCTCCAGGTGGGGCAGGTAGTATTCGTCTCGGAGAATCGTGTACCCGGTCTCGCCGCTGGCCTCCAGCGTCTCGGTCCTCACCTCGATGTCCATCTCGCGGAGCTCGTCCTTGTCCCGCTCGAACATGCGATGGAGCGCTTGTTCGTTACCGGACGCGTCCACGTACACCGTACGTTGTAACTGCTCGAAGGTGACCGGCCTGGCCGTCTCCAGGAGGTATGCCGTAAGGTTTATCAGACGTTCGATCTTCTCCATAATGCCATCCCTCGAGCGCCGCCCGCTCCTTGTTAGCGTATCGCGAAGCTCTGCCTGAATACTCTTCCTGAATATAAAGGAGGGCGGACTCACAAGTCCACCCCCCATTATTGCCAGTCCTTGACGGGTAGGGCCGACGGCCGGCCCTCTTTCACCGTGTTTCCCTTACTTGCCGATCAGCAGACGCCCGATAATCCAGCGCTGGATCTCGGAGGTCCCGCCGCCCAGTGTCCCCAGCTTGGCGTCGCGGATAGACCGCTCTATCGGGTAATCCTTGGTGTACCCGTAACCGCCGAAGACCTGGGTTGCCTGGTCGGCCGCCTGCACCCCGACCTCGGAGACGAACAGCTTGGCAATCGAGGCCAGCATCGGGTCCATGATCCCCTGGTCCTTGTTCCAGGCCACCTTGTAGACGATCAGGCGGCTGGTCTCCAGCCACACCTTCAGGTCTGCCAGCTTGAACTGCATTGCCTGGAACGAGGCGATGGGGCGCCCGAACTGGTGGCGCTCCTTGGCGTAGTCGATACACTGCTCCAGCTGGAGCTCCATGCCGCCGACACCGGCCGCCAGCAGAACCGACCTCTCCCACTCCAGGGTGGTCAGGGCGACCCCCATGAAGCCTTCGTTCTCTACTCCCAGAAGGTTCTCAGCCGGGACCTCGCAGTTGTCGAATATGAGCTCGGAGGTGGGCGAGGAGCGGTGCCCCATCTTGTGTATCTCGTTACCCACCGAGAAACCGGGGAAGTCCTTCTCCACGATGAACCCGCTTATTCCGCCAGGCCCCTTCTCCTTGTCGGTGACCGCGAGCACCACGAACACGTTCCCAACCTGCCCGTTGGTTATGAACGTCTTGGTTCCGTTCAGTACGTAGTACCCGTCCTTCTTTTCGGCGGTGGTCTTGATGCCGGCCGCGTCGCTGCCTGCCTCCGGCTCGGTCAGCCCCAGGCCGGCTATCCACTCGCCGCTGGCTATCCTGGGGATGTACTTCTTCTGCTGCTCATCGTTCCCCAGTTGCCAGATCGGCACTCCGCCTATCGCCACGTGGGCCCCCCAGGAGAGGCAGAACCCCATATCGGCGGAGCCGTATCCCAGGGCCTCCCCGGCCAGGCAGGTGTCAAACACGCTGGCGTCGCTCCCCCCCAACTCCTCGGGGAACGGCAGGCCCATCAGCCCGAACTCGGCCGCCTTGTCCCAAACGTCGCGGTCGAACCTGGCCTCCGCGTCCCGCTCAGTGGCCCCGGGTTGTATCTCGTTCCGGGCGAACTCGGTTACCGACTGCTTGAACAGTTTCTGTTCCTCGGAAATACTGAAATCCATCCGTTACCTCCATTTCTTACAGGGATCCTGCTGCCCTGCGCTAGCCAAAACCTCCATATATCTATCACATTACTCGTCTGGAACAAAGTAGAAGTCGCGTATCCTGCCGGTCCTCTCCCCGGGGGGGAGGAACTCGGCACGCACCGGCATGCCAGTGTATAGGTTCTCGAAGGCGACCTTCTTTATTCCGATAGGCGTCGCGTAGCGGGCCCCCTCCAGGTGCACGCCCCCCTGGATGAACGGCACCTCTTTCTGGATATCGTTCAGCGATACCTCCACCTGCCCGAACACCGTCACCTTGCCTTTCCCGCTCATCTCCACCCACTTGGTGTCCACGTAGCAGTCGTGGCACCATGAGCGGGGCCAGAAGTAGACCGAGCCGCACCGGGGGCATTTCATCCCCATGAGCCGGGCGTTCTCCTTTATCTCGATAAAGAAACGGGACAACTCGCCCATCGACGCCCAGAAATCCACCTTCCAGCGGTCAGGCATAACCACGAAGCCGTCCTGCACCTTTATCGGCACGAAGCGAGGGTCCCTGTCATCGGCCATCCTGCATCACCCCTCCACCACGAAAGTCACTGAGTAGGCGCCCCGGGCTCCCCCCATGCTCTGGGCGATGCCCCGGGTAACGTTCGGCACCTGCCGGGCGCCGGCCTCTCCTCTTATCTGCCTGACGACCTCCGCCACCTGGTACACACCGGTGGCCCCTATGGCGTGCTCCCCGCCGATCAGGCCCCCTGAAGGGTTCACGGGGTTGCTGCCCCCCATGTCCGCCCGCCCATCGCGCAGGAAGTGCACCCCTTCCCCCCACCCGCACAGGCCGAACTCCTCGTAGAGTATTATCTCCACCCCGGAGAACGAGTCGTACACCTCGCCGACGTGTATGGCGGAAGGAGGATCGGTGACACCTGCCATCTTGTAGGCGGCAAGCGCCGAGGCCCTCACCGCGGGAAACAGGGACTCCCCGGGGTCGTCCCGCTCCGCCTGACGGGCCGATTCATTGGCGGCTCCCAGCCCGGTTATCCATACCGGGTCTTTCGAGAACCTCTCCGCCGCCTTCTCGTTCGCGAGTATTATGGTGGCCGCCCCCTCGCTGCTCAGGCAGTGGTCCAGTATCTTCAGGGGGTGGACTATCATCGGGCTCTTTAGCACGTCCTGGACCGTTACCTCCATGGGGGACTGGGCATCCGGGTTGTTCATCGCGTTGCCCTTGTTCTTGACCACCACCCGGGCCATGTCCTCCACCGTGGTCCCGTAATGCTCCATGTGCCAGAGGATGGCCCCTCCGTAAGAGCCGGCGGGGGAAGCCCCCAGTTGAGCCTCGAAGAACGGGTCGGCGGCGAACGTTATCGACTTGACCATGTCGAAGACGTTGGCCACGTCGGCGACCTTCTCCACCCCCACCACCATGACCACGTCGTGCAGGCCGCTGGCCACCTCAGTAATCGCCGCCCTCACCGCGTAACCCCCGGTAGCGCCTCCGCAGGTGATTCGGACCCCGGGCTTGCGGGCCATCCCCAGTTGATAGTGGACGTGCAGGTCCGGCATCGCACAGTGCTCGAAGAAGTCGTTGTAGATGCTGTAGACCACGCTGTCTATGTCGTCCTTCGCGGCCCCCGCGTCCCCGAGCGCCGCCTTTACCGACTCGTAGGCGAGCCGGGGGAACGTCTTATCGATGTGGCGCGCCTTGAACGGGGTGTTTCCTACTCCCACCACCGCCACCCTGTCGTTCATGTCAAGCCTCCAGTATCATCTCTTCGGTGTCCGCCCTCAAGCGGTGTTCAACCGTTCCTACAGGTGAACCGGCCTGTTCTCTATCACGTAATCCGCCTTGATGCCTGTCCGCTCGAACAGTTCGAGCTCCAGCTTCTCCCGGTCGTTCTCTACCAGTATCTCGTCAGGAGTAACCTCGGTGACCCTCTTCACGTTGGTCTTCACATCGTAGATGACGCTTTCCGCCTGGTAACCGTCGTCAATCGCCACGCGGACTTTGAGCTTGTCTCTCGAGAACTCGTCGCCCTCCACCTCCTTGTCCAGCGTTACCTGGAACTGGTAAACGCCGGGGGTGTCACGGACACTGGTAACCAGGTCCATGAGGGATACCCTGGTCCCCTTGAGCTTGGTGAAGTCCTTCCTGGCCCGCATTATCGGCGGGTACATGATCGGGTAGGTCAGGCCACAGTTATCGCATCTCTCCCAGCGGACCCCCCCGGCGATGAGGTCGCCGGTGTGGTAACGGAGGAAAGAGGTGCCGCGCCAGTCTATGTGGCTGAACACCAGCACCCCCGGCTCACCCTCGGGCACATGCTCCCCGGTCTCGGGATCGACGACCTCCCAGTAGAAGTACTTGGGGTTAAGGTGGATATTGCTTCCGTCGGTGCACTCGTAGAAGGCTATCTTCATCTCGGTCATGCCGTACCCCTGTACCAGGTGGAAGTCTTCCCTTCCCCCTGCGGCCAGCACCAGTTCTTTGATGTGCCTGCGCAGGGAGTCGGTAAGCGGCTCGGCGGCGGTGAGAGCGATAAACAAAGTGCTCAGCGGCTCGATCTCACCCGCCTTGACCATCTCCACCGCCTTGCGAAGCCAGTACACCAGGTACGAAGGGATGGCGATGACAGAATCGAACTTGCCTTCGACGAACAGTTGTATCTGCCTGTCGGTCGGTATGACCGAGCCACCAAACGTGTCGAACCCGCTGCAGCCCCCCAGCCACTTACCCATTATGACCTGGAAGAACGCCAGGTGGGGCGCGCCGGGGAAAAGGTTCAAGCCCCGCAGGTTCCACTTCACGTTCCTGCCGCAGTAGATCGCCGAGGCGACCTCCTTCACGTTCAGGTGGAGGTCGCGGTAGGTGTACGTCGCGGGGGTGGGGTCACCGGTCGAGCCAGCCGAGGCGTGAAAGTGAATGGGCATCCACTCCAGGGCAACGCGGCGCCCGATCTTCCGGTACTTGAACGACTCCTTGAAGTTGACGCGGTACTGTGCCGCGTAATCGCGCGGGTAGTTGAACACGCTCTGCAGGAAGTACTTGGCCACGAACTTGCTCCCAATCCGCGCGGTATCGTAGCGGGCTTCCTGCCCGGGAAACGTCGGCTGCAGTATGAACGAGATAGGGTCCTCACGGTAATCCGCCTTGTAGGTCAGCGGAACGCGCAGCAGGTCCTCGGGAGTCCGTATCTTGTAGGGATCTATGCCCTTTTCATCGAAAAGCTTCCGGTAGTACGGGTGGTAAGGGTAGATAACGTCCTGAATATACTTCGCCAGCCTGCGAAACGACGCCTCCTTTTGCTCCTCCGCGCTCAAGAGGTAGAAATTGCCCATGTCTCAACGCCCTCCTCGCCTTCACTTTCCCGCCCGCCCGTACCGGCGGACTTCCCCTGCGACCTCTCGATTTGCTCAATAGTTTGACCATCCAGCCGAGAATATAAAGTATTACGGTTTGCAGGTCAACAACCATCAGGTTTCCGGCCTTCACCACTTCTCCGTGAAGGGCCGGAAATGGGAAAGGAAAGCGTACTCGGAAAGCACCCTCTGTCGCTCGAGATGCTTCTTTCTGATAAAACCCATGTCCCTGTACTGGCCTTTCATTCCCTCCAGGTCTATCTCGCCGCTGATCTCCCGCTCCAGCGCCTCCAACTCCATCAGCCGCGCGGCGTACCGGGGGATGAACATGGCAACGAGGTTTTCCCCCTCGAAGCGGCCGGTGGTCCCGCATCGCCGGCACCGGTGCTCCCCGCTCTCATCCGCGGCGACCCCATCGAGAGCAGCCCCACAGAAAACGCATTTTTTCTCAGGCGGTTCCATGCTGTCCATCGTTTCTCCGTATCACAGTGGACTTGATTATATCCTGTGTAACCGTCGTTTGTTTGGAGGGCCCCGGACTGTTGCATAACGAGGATTTTGCACCAGTGGTGCCTGGCACCATTGTTGCGTTTTGCACGCCCCGGGGCTGTTGCATGACAGACGTCGGCTTGGGTGAGGGTTGCAACAGCAACAGCCCGGGTATAGCGGCTTTGTCTGACCGACGATTGTGTACGAGGGAGGGTTCAGGCCTTGTATCCGTACGCATAATCGTTAACCACCGCTATAAGGCACTGACCCCACCCGGTGGCCACACAACAGCTTGGGCCAGACCCCGCTTGGTTGGCGGGTTTGCTTGACCTTCTTTTGATACACTGGGGTCATGGGTACTAAAGGGAGATCGGCCCTGCTCATCGGAAAGGCACTGGGATCCGCGAGCCGCATCCTCAGGTTCGGGGGAGGGTCCACGCTGCCCGGCCGTGTAGCCCGCAAGATCGACCCTGCGTTCGTGCGGTCAATGGTAGACGGGCTGCCCCTGGGCTGCGTGCTCATCACCGGCACCAACGGGAAGACCACCACCACGACCCTGCTTGCCTCGATCCTGGAGGGCGCGGGAATCACACCGGTACACAACCGCACCGGCGCCAACCTGATGGCCGGTCTGGCTTCGGCGCTGATAAGGGACTCCGACCTCGCGGGCACGTTGACGGGACGCATCGGGCTCTTCGAGGTCGATGAGGCGGCGCTTCCGGACGCGGTGGCCGACACCTCCCCGCGCCTGGTGCTCATCAACAACCTGTTCCGCGACCAACTCGACCGCTACGGTGAGCTGGACACGCTGGCCTCCCGGATGAAAGAGGCGATCAGCACGCTGGAACGGGATGCCACGGTGGCCCTCAACGCGGACGACCCCCTGGTCGCGTCGGTGGGGCGCGGCCTGGACCAGGCGGTCGTCTACTACGGGATAGACACCGATTCCTGCTCCTCGCGCTTGATGCAGCACGCCGCCGACAGCAAGCACTGCTCCGAGTGCGGTTCCCCACTATCCTACGAGTATCACCTGTTCGGGCACCTCGGGCGGTATAGCTGCACAAAGTGCGGCCTGGCGCGGCCTGAAGCGCAGGTCGCGGCAACCGAACTCGGGGTCATGGGGTTGGAGGGAACACGCTGCACCATCTCCCACCCCGGTGGAAGCATCAGCCTGTTCATCCCCCTCCCCGGGCTCTACAACGTCTACAATGTCCTCGCCGCGTTTGCCGTGGGAACCGCCCTGGAGATCGACGTGGAGATCATCGGGCACGCGGTTGAGAAGTTCACTGCTGCGTTCGGCCGCGTGGAGAAGGTGCGGGTAGGCGACCGCGACCTCTTGATGATACTCGCCAAGAACCCCGCGGGCATGGGCGAGGTCCTGCGAACGCTGGCGGGAGAGCGGGTGTGGAAGAACATACTCCTTGCGCTGAACGACAACATCGCCGACGGCCGGGACGTGTCCTGGATCTGGGACGTAGACCTCGAGATGCTCTCGGGGCAACTGCGGGAGGTGGTGTGCTCGGGCATTAGGGCTTGGGACATGGCCCTCAGGGTCAAGTACGCCGAGCTCGGACAGGGGTCCCTGGTGACCGAGCCCGATCTGGAAAGAGCGCTGGATATCGGCCTGGAGGCGGTGGAGCCGGGGGACACCCTTTTCGTGATACCCACTTACACCGCAATGCTCGAGCTTAGAAAGATACTGACCGAAAGGGGACTGGTGACCCCTTTCTGGGAGGGTTGAATGGACATCAGGATCTGCTACCTGTATCCTGAAATGATGAACATCTACGGGGACCGGGGGAACGTTACGGCCCTCGTCCGGCGCTGCCGCTGGCGTGGCATCCCGGTGGACGTGGAGGGGCTTGGCCTCTCGGAGAAAGTGAAGCCCGACAGGTACGATATCTTCTTCATGGGAGGTGGCCAGGACCGCGAGCAGGTACTTGTCTGCCATGACCTGCTGGAGAACAAGGGCGACGCCATCAGGCGTGAGATAGAACGCGGGGCCGCGGCGCTCGTCATCTGCGGTGGATACCAGTTGTTCGGGAAGTACTACCGCCCGTTCGATGGTGAAAAACTTCCCGGTATCAACGTCTTCGACGCCTACACGGTCGCGGGCGAAAACCGCATGATCGGCAACGTGGTCGCGAAGTCCGCCCTGGGCGGAAGGTTCGGCACGGTAGTCGGCTTCGAGAACCACTCCGGAAAGACGTACCTGGGGAAGGAATCCGCCCCGCTTGGAATGGTCACCGTGGGGTCGGGCAACAACGGGGAGGACAGGACCGAGGGGGCGGTCCACCTTGGCGCGGTCGGGACGTACCTGCATGGGTCACTGCTCCCCAAGAACCCGGGCCTGGCGGACTTCCTCATCGAGAGGGGGCTCGCGCGCCGCGGCGAGAGAAGTTCCCTGAAGCCGCTCGATGACACCCTGGAGTGGCGTGCTCACCGCGAGGCGGTGGCAAGGGCCAGAAAGACCCACTGACCGGTCGTGATTTGCCACCGGCCATGCTGTATTATGCTCTCGAAAGAGAATAACGGTAATCTTGCTTTGAGGTAACCATATGAAGTGCTCAAGATGTGGCTCTGACAACGCCGGGGCGATGAAGTTCTGCACCAACTGCGGCGCGCCCCTCGGCGACCCGACCATCCCGATGGACCGGGTGCCTCCCCCTGGAAAGCCTCCTTCCACTACCCCTGAGCCCACCCGGGCATTCGCCCAGCCTCCCATCCCACCGGCGGTGGCACCCGCGCCCGCCCCGGCGGCGACCGGGGGCGGAATGAAGAAGTCGACCATAATCATCATCTGCGTGGTGGTAGCGCTGCTGGCAGTTGTAGGCGCGGCCGCCGGGTTTGTCTACTGGAGGGTTATTGAGAGCAATAAGCTCATTGCCGAGATCGAGAGCGTCGAACTCGTACGCGCCGACGGCGAGACCCTTGACCTGAAAGATGTGCCACTGGATGTTGACCTCGTCTTAAAAGTAACCTATCGATCCCATTTCAAGGAGGACGGAGAAGCTTCCCTCGAGGTAATCGTCGTGGACGGCAATGGCGAGGAGACGTTGAATGACTCATTCAAGCCAAGATCCAGCAACGACTTGCAGGAGTATGAGTACGATTTCTACATGACGTTGAGCGAGGGCGAGACTTTCAAGGCCACCGCCGACCTCGACATCTCCCGGGGTGACAAGAAGGTAACCGATAGAAAGTCGCTCGAGTTCTACGTCGAGGAAGGCGAAGGGGAGGAACTGAAACTCGAGAACGTGAAGGAGGCCGCGTCCGGGAAGATCGAGGAGGCCCGTAGCGCGGTGTCACAGGCCGCCGCGGAGGGGATCGAAACGGCCGACCTGACGCAACTGCTGGATACGATCGAGAGCGACCTGGAGTCGGCCACAACCGAGAAGGAGGCAAGCGACGCCTTCGCCGGCGCGGAGGCGGTGATTAACGAGTGCAACGTCCGCAGGGCGGCGGTCGCCGACGAGGCGGCCCGGCAGCAGGACATCGCGGCAGCAAGGAAGGTGATGTTCGACTACGCCTACGCGGAGAGGGGGAACTGCGAGGACGTATGGTGGGTGGAGTTCTCCATGAACAACGAGCGCACCGGTGCGACAGGGAAGCTCGAGGGAATGGTCACGGCTCACACCGACCCCGATCGCGCCGGACAGATAACATATTTCTTCCTTACCGCCGAGAAGCGGGGCGGGCAGTGGGTGGTCACGGATTACAGCTACGAGCATATATTCTGATTGGAGCCCGACCAGATGAAATCAACGGGACATCGAGCCGTCACCGTTCTGATGGCTTTAGCCATCCTGGTTGCCGCCTGCGCCACGGTCACGCCTGTCGGGCAGGCCGCTTATGAACAGGCGCACTGGGTGGAGAGAAGCATCCCCGGCGTGGCGGGTGGCATCATCGATATCCAGGTACAGGCGGGAACCACCGAGCGCGTCACTGCCGTCGTATCCGTATCCAACAACCTGTACTCCAGCCAGAACGGCGGCACGACATGGACCCCAACGCCCTCCACGTCCGGGACCCCGTTCCTGGCGCTGGCGGAAAGCAAGTCGATTCCGGGCGAGTTCTTCGCGCTGGACTCCAACGTTGACACCTACAGGAGCAGTAACGGTGGCGGGTCGTGGTCGCTGACCTCGACGTTCGCCTCACCGGGGTTCAGCTTTGATACCGGATCGGACCCGGATAGCCTGGTCGCCACCACCAGCCTTGCGGCCACCTGGTACTCCAATGACAGGGCCTCGAGCTGGATCTCTGTGGCCAGCCCCCTTGTGAACTCGGAGGCGGTGGCGGGAGATCCCGACACCGCCGACGTCTTCTACGCCGCGGAGCAGGCGCCTCTGACGGCACCGGTCTTCAGGAGCGACGACGGGGGGCAGAACTGGGTCGTATGCGGCGTTTTCCCCAACGCGGTGCACGTGACCTCGATATCCGTATTCCCCTACGGCGGGCCGGTCCTCGCCGCAACCGATACCCTCGCGGTCGACGCTCTATACCGGTCCAACGACGGCGGCTTGAGCTGGACCGCGTCCGCCACCGGTTTTCCCCCGGGAACCCGGGTCTTCTCCCTCGCGGTAAGCGGCCTCTCCCCGTATATCGCCTACGCCGCCACCGACAGCGGGATATTTGCCAGCTACGACTGCGGGACCAGTTGGTCCGACATCAGCGGCGACCTGCCCTCCAAGACCTACCGGAGCGTATCGGCATCAGGCGGCCAGTTGGGCGCCGTCTTCGTGGGAACTGATGACGGCAAGATATACCGCAGTATCTCCCCGTTCCTCACCGGCATAGACCCGGACTCGGGAAGCACCGGGGACCTGGTAACGCTGTCCGGCGTCAACCTGGGATCCAGAGCGGGCTCCCATGTGTCGTTCGCGGGGATCGACACGACCGATTGCGCCTCCTGGTCTGACGACAGGATCGAGGTCTACGTCCCCGAGGGAGCGCAATCCGGTGGCGTGACGGTGACAACGCCGGAGGGTCGCTCCAACGCGGTCGATTTCACTATCACTTCCCCCGAGCCCACACTGTACAATTGGTACCTGGCTGAGGGTTCCACCGGGATAAGCGAAGAGGGCAACTTCGAGACCTGGGTCCTGGTGCAGAACCCGGGAGATCAATCAGCCGACGTGGAGATAACTTACATGACCGGGGAGGAGCCCGTGGACGGCCCGGTCCCCGAGCTCGACCCCAACACCCGTCAGAGCGTGAACGTGGCCGACACCTTAGACAACGTCTGGAGCGTATCCACCAAGGTGACCTCCAACCAGCCGGTCATCGCCGAGAGGTCGATGTACTGGAACACCCCCGAGGTGTACCGGCAGGCGGCGCACGACTCCATCGGGGTCAGCGCGGCGGCCAAGACATGGTTCCTGGCGGAAGGGTGTACCGGGATAAGCGAAGAGGGCAACTTCGAGACCTGGGTCCTGGTGCAGAACCCGGGAGGGAGCACCGCCGACGTAACCCTCACCTACATGACACCCTCAGGGGCGATAGAAGGCCCGTCACTTGAGCTCGACCCCAACACCCGTCAGAGCGTGAACGTGGCCGACACCTTGGACAACGTCTGGAGCGTATCCACCAAGGTGACCTCCAACCAGCCGGTCATCGCCGAGAGGTCGATGTACTGGAACACCCCCGGGGTGTACCGGCAGGCGGCGCACGACTCCATCGGGGTCAGCGCGGCGGCCAAGACATGGTTCCTGGCGGAAGGGTGTACCGGGATAAGCGAAGAGGGTAACTTCGAGACCTGGGTCCTGGTGCAAAACCCCGGGGAAAGCACCGCCGACGTAACCCTCACCTACATGACACCCTCAGGGGCGATAGAAGGCCCGTCACTTGAGCTCGACCCCAACACCCGTCAGAGCGTGAACGTGGCCGACACCTTGGACAACGT
>JAHIMR010000070.1 GCA_018896525.1 Actinomycetota bacterium | reverse complement strand
CTATCCACCCAGGATGACGCACGCCACCATAGGTGCGAGAGAAAGAAAGAGGCGGGGCATTAGGGACAACCTCGTCCGGCTTTCCGTTGGAATCGAGAACAAACAGGACTTGCGCGAAGACCTGGGAAGGGCTCTAGATGGTATCTAGGAATTGCAGAAAGCTTCACGAAATCAACGGATTCTAGTTGATGACCAGGCAGAGAGTCCTATTCCTGTGTAACAACAACTCCTGTCGTTCACAGATGGTGGAGGGGTTTCTCCGGTCATTGGCTCCAGAGTCGTTCGAAGCCTTCAGCGCGGGGTCGGAGCCGACATATGTGCATCCGGTGGCAATAAAGGTGATGCGAGAGGTTGGAATAGACATCTCGGACCAGCTGAGTAAGGCCATATCGGTCTTCGAAGGCTGGGCGTTCGACTTCGTGATAGCCGTCTGTGAAGGAGACGCATGCCCGTTTTTCATAGGAGAGAGCAGCATGAGACTTTCCTGGAGCTTTGAGGACCCCGCCAGCGTCTCGGGAACGGAAGATGAGGTCCTCGGTGTATTTCGCAGGGTCAGGGACGATATCAAGGACAGTATCCAGCGTTTTATCGCGCAATATGGTTGATTCCCTATAGGGGGGTATTCACTTAGTACCTCATTCCACAAATACGCTGGCATTCGAGCGACGCTGCATCCACTCCGGCTGTGTTCCGCTCCCTCGGCGTACTGCAGGAGTACGCCTCAGTCGCGCGCCTTGCCGGCGCGGCGCACCGACGCTCTCGGTGCGTCACCGTACTTATGAGACGGAACACCATGAGCGTTTCGCCCGGCTACTTCTCCGGCGGCACGGGCTTATCGGTGATATCCCGGTACTTGCGCTTGAGCCCGCCGACCAGCCATATCGCTTCCCAGACTATGCCCTTGCTCATCTTGGACTGGCCGACCTGGCGGTCGGTGAACACAATGGGAAGCTCAAAGACGTCGAACCCCAGTATCTTGCATATGTACGCCATCTCCACCTGAAACGCGTACCCGGAGGCGGCAATGCGCGAGAAGTCAATCGCCCGCAGGACCTCGCTCCTGTAACAACGGAACCCGCTGGTGGCGTCCGACACCGTGAGCCCGGTGAACAGGCGCGCGTACAGGCTCCCGCCACGGCTGATGAACTCCCTTATCAGCCCCCAGTTCTCGATGCCGCCGCCCTCGACGTACCTGGAGCCTATAACCACGTCGTGCTCGCTGATGGCGGACAGGAACTGGGGGATGTACCTGGGGTCGTGGGAGAAGTCCGCGTCCATCTCGAACACGCAATCGGCTCCCATCTCCAGCGCGACCTTGAAGCCGTGGCGGTAGGCGCTGCCGAGCCCCTGCTTTCCCTCCCTGTGCTCCACGTGGACTTCCTCGAACTCCTCGGCCAGGCGGTCGGCGATCTCGCCGGTGCCGTCCGGGGAGTTGTCGTCAACAACAAGCAGGGACACGCCGCAGTCCATGCCCAGGATCTGCCTGACGAGCCTCTCCAGGTTTTCACTCTCGTTGTAGGTCGGAACCACTATGACCGGAAACATCCTCCACCCCTCATCCTTTAACGTCAGCGAACTAACCCAAGATATTCTACGGGATACGGCCGGTCAAGTGGAACTCTCCCAACCATGCTTGCCCACAAGCGGGACAAAAACGCAGGATCCTTCCTCGCTGGTTATGATCTTGTCGCCTTTCTTATCTATCACCGTAAGCACCTGCAACGTGGCCGAGCCGACCGGTATCACCAGTCTCCCCCCGTCCGCCAGCTGCTCGACAAGGAGCGGCGGGACCCTGGGAGCCCCGGCGGTCACTATAATACCCTGATAGGGGGAATGCTCCGGCAAACCCCTGGTGCCGTCACCAACGACTACCTCGAAGTTGGCAAGGCCGAGCCCCTCGAGTCTCCTGCGCGCCGACTCGGCCAGGGAGCCGATGCGTTCAATCGTGTAGACGAAACGGGCGAGGAGGCAGAGTATCGCCGCCTGGTACCCACTCCCGGCACCCACCTCCAGTACCACCTCGTCCCCCTTCAGCCGAAGCATCTCGGTCATCCAGGCAACGATATACGGTTGGGATATGGTCTGGCCCTCGGCGGTTGGAAGCGGCGTGTCATGGTAGGACCGCGTGCGATGCGCGTCAGGGACGAACAGGTGACGGGGGACCGTTCTCATCGCCTCCAACACACGGGGATCCTTCACCCCCCGCGCGCGTATCTGCCGGTCCACCATCGCCTCACGCCGGCACCTGTAGTCGTCGGGCTCTATCTTGTTTTTCATTGCCATCCGTACGATCCGACTCGGATTATGACAAAAGGCGGACCCTTGTCCGCCTCCTGAGCGTTTACCTGACTAGACTGCGCGGGCCGCCCGCTTACGGCTCCAACTCGCTCACGCTGTCATACATCACGAATATCTTGGTCAGGCCGGTGATCTTGAAGATGCGCAGTATCTTCTCCTGGTTGCAGATGATGCCGAGCTCGCCATCATGCTGCTTCACCCTCTTGAGCCCGCCCACAAGGACACCAAGACCGGTGCTGTCCAGAAAGACGACCTCATCAAGATCGACCGCTATCTTGTAACGCCCTTTCTCCACCGTGTCAACGATAGTCTCGCGCAGGGAAGGCGCGGTGTATATGTCGACCTCTCCCTTTAGCTTGATCACGGTATGATCTCCAACTTCCCTGGTTGTTACTTCCAGTTCCAACGTTTACCTCCCGACTCAACCCCCGGCCACGGGGGCATACGACACCGGCAACGGGTCACTTCTTCTTCGGCCTCTTTACCAGCGCCTCACAGTGCGGGCACTTGACCTCGTACTGCCCCTGTTCGAAAGCAATGCGGCGGCCGCAGTTGTAACACCTGACGCGGAGTATCTCCTCTCCAACCTTCTCGTGTCCGTGAGCTCCCCTTGTCACGACCAACACCTCCCGTCTGTGTACCCAAACCCCCATCCTCAAGCTACCAGCTGAATTACCTGATGCTATCTGACTCAATTATACCCCAATCCCGGCAGTCGTGCGGACCGGGACTTCGAGGTGGCTCGGGGCCCACCTCTACAACCGGTATCCGTCGAGGTCCGCCAGGTATGTCCCGAAGCAGCGGCCCGCCTTCAGCTCGTCTATCAGCTCCTCCTCGGTGCTGAAGCGTCTCTCGAACACGGTCACGCACTTGCCCACGTGGCTGACGTTATGGGCGTCGCTGCCCCCGGTCCCGGGGACCGACAGCTCCTCACGTATCTCTGCCGCGGCGCTGTTCGCCTCACGCGTGTTCTGCCCGTTATGGGTTTCGACTAGTCGCACCGCCTGAAGCGCCTCGTCGGGGCAGACTCCCTTGTACCTGCGGTGGTGCCCCCAGTAACCCCTCGCGGGGTGAGCGATGATTGCCACCGCGTCCTTCGCGCGTACCTCCTCCATCAGTTCCTGGAAGTCGGCGTCGTAATGAGCGTCTCCTCCCAGGCCAAACACGATAACGTCGCCCATCTTGGTGTATACCTCTATGCCCCGAAAGACGGTGAACCCCTGTTCGAGCCCCATCTCGTACGCTATCTGGGCGCCCCTTGTAACGCTATGCTCGGTGACCGCCACCGCGTCCAGGCCCAGCTCTTTCGCGCGGTCAAGCATCTCCTGCGGGCCCAGCGAACTACAGTAAGACGAGCGGTTGGTGTGGATATGGAGGTCCACCACCATCCCATCGTTAACGCCGGCCGCCTCACGCTCCTGTCCTTGGATCGGGTTCCCGCTCACCTGCCCTCCCATAGCTCCCGGGCCACCTCGCCTGAGGGCTGAACCTTGCCGGAGTCCTCATATACTCTCCACGACACCCATCGCGCCTCCCTGCCGACCTCGAACACGAACGACACCACCCAGACATCGTCCTCCGTCTCCTCGGCCCCCCATCTCGGCTTGAACCCCTCGCGGGCTATCTTCACGCCCCCGTCCTCCAGGAACGCCTCGATGCCTTCCTCGATGGTCTCGCCGGTGCCCGGTATCCGGTGCTCCTTCACCAGGTCCATCGGCGGGCCCGCCCTGTGCGCGAACTGGTAGTACCCGAAGAAAGCCACCGCGAACAGCAGCACCGCCGCGATACCGACCGACACCGCGATCCTCAGCGGCGAAACGCCGCTCTCCTCGTCTTCATCCTGGGGCTTTACTTCTCCGGTCACAGGCCCTCGCTGGTTTTGTTCACGTCACGCTTTCCCTATGAACGCACATCTGGGAATTATACAACTTGACGCGCACGGACATCGCGTCGACCGGGCCGTTTTGAAGTCGCCCGTGCTTTTGGGTTAGAATTATCCCCTTGAATGGGGCCGTGGTCCAATGGGAAGATGCGTCCTTCGCGCGGACGAGATGGGGGTTCGATTCCCCCCGGCTCCACCAGCGCGGGTTGACGGTCGTCTTGATTTCTAAAGTTGATTAGACCGCGCTTGTGTCCCGCAGAAGCCACCACTCGCTACAACATTTTGCGCCAGTGGTGCCAGGCACCGTTGGTGCGTTTTGCGCCATTGGTGCCAGGCACCGTTGGTGCGTTTTGCGCCGTTGTTTTCATCCCTGCAGTATCTCATCCAGCTTCCCGGCGACCCTGGGAGGAAATCGTTCCGCGTAATCCCGTAAGGCCTGCCTTGAGAGAGGCCTGAGGTCCATCTCGTCCAGCGGTAATGACGCCTTGCCAAGAGTGCTCATATAGACCAGGTCCAGCAGCGCTTTCTCTGCCTCGGCGATGTAGAGGCGATCACCGGCCTCAAACCCGAAAAACAGCTCTTTCTTGATCTGCCTGTATTCCACCGCCCTGCCAAGAAGAGAGAGCCTCTTGGTCTTTCTTGTGGTTGCGAACGTAAGTGAGTAGGGCACCATGTTCAGGACGCCGGCACGGTTCAGGGCCGACTCGAAGGACAGGTAGCACGGGAAGTAGAGCTGGCCCGCTATTGCCTCCAGCCGGACACCGCTACCGGGGAGTACGTATATGCCCCTTCCGGCCCGCTCGAGGACCCCTCGCTTCAACCATCTGTTCAGCGCGACATAGATGCTCTTTCTCCCAAGGCCGGTTACCTTCTCGAGATCGGCCAACGTAAAGAACACCTTTTCCGTTGTCTGCAGTTCCTTTACCAGATCAATATCCCTCAAAGCAGCTCCTCTATTACCCCGCGGTAGTCGGTGGGCAGGTACTTGCCCAGGTCCCGCTTCAACAGCTTCGGGGACACCGAGGTTTCTGGAGGATGGTAGGGGATCTTGAGCTTCCCACAGATAAACCAGATGTCGAAGATGTCCTTGGGAGCGGTTCGTTCCTTGACGCATGCCAGCTTGTCCCGGTAGAGCTGCTCCAGTGTTGCTACCCTGGCAAGGACCTGAAGCGGAATGGTTGGTGATGTAATAAGTTTGAGTTCGTGCTGATATCCACCCTCCACCCGCCTTGATATCTCCATCTTGACCCTGAACGGGTACGACAGGTATCCCTCGGTGATCTTGATCTCGCACAGGTACGTCCAGCGCTTCTCGGCGACGTCCGTGATCTCCGCCTTCGGGTATGGAGCGGTAATGTTATACGCAAGAGCATCGAGATTGCCCTTCAGCGTATCCTCTTGCAAGGAGAAATCGAGGTCCTCGGAAAACCGCGGTGAACCGTAGACCAGTCTCAAGGCGGTCCCTCCCTTGAACACGAGACCGTCGCCATGGCCTGATTCAAGTAATTCCTTCAGGAAGACAACCTCCCAGTACTCCCTCACTACCTGGGTGATGTCTATTCTGAGTTCACCGGCTAGACGCTGTGCTAATAACTGTTCCATAATACTTAACATATATGATAAGTTATTTGGAATTGATATTCAAGTACCCCGGGTCAACCTTCATTAACCCCACCAGGGCAACAACGCAACACCAGTTACCAACTTCAACATTTTGCACGTCTGGGGCCAGGCCCCATTGGTGCATTTTGCACGTTTGGGGCCAGGCCCCATTGGTGCACCATTGGTGCACTAACCCTCACCCCACAGGGGGAAGGGGAACTCCGTTCAAACCTCGTCCCGCGTCTTAGAGCAGCTTCTCCAGCTCTGACTCGAGTGTCTCTTTGTCAGTTCCACCGACTAACGTCTGCACGACGTTTCCCGAGCTGTCGAGGATGATTATCGTCGGGGTGGCCTGCACGTTGTACTTGCGGAATGTGTCGGAGTCGTTCTCGGCATGGATTACCCTGAAAGCCACCTTGCCGGACATCTCCTTCTCCAGCTCTTCCACGATTTCATGAACGGGAACACACGGCGGGCACCCCTCCTGGGTGAACATCAGCACCTCCGGCTTCCCTGTGCCGTTCGTGGAGACATCGCCGTTGTCACCGCCGGTTTTTTTCTCACCACACCCCGGAAACGCCATCAACGATGCCATCACAAGGATGGCAACCGCCAGTATTACGCAGACTCTTCGTTTCATTGCCGGTCCTCCTGCTCAAGGCCATCTTGTTTCACTGACAGTATCATAATAAGACGTGTTCCGCATTGGTGAACTACCCCTCCCCGAAGGAAGGGGCTTCCCTACTTTGAAGAAGGGAACTTTTCCTGCTTCAACGACACGGTCACCCCGACCAATCGCTCAGTCAGGTCACCCGAATCTCCACAGGCGTGACTTCGGACCGTCCCGGTCCTAGAGATACTTACAGGTT
>JAHIMR010000069.1 GCA_018896525.1 Actinomycetota bacterium | reverse complement strand
CCTGTAGCGTCCTGTTTCCCTGCTGATCATTCTTCAATCCCCAAGAAACCACAACATGTTGTGGTTTGATCTCAGGTATCGTGGTTATTCTCCGGGGTGAGTCGGCAAAACACAATTCTTGCTGGGGGGAAGTTTGGTCTAATCGGTCGCGCTGGAGTATATTGAACAGTATTGTGTTGTCGTCTATTACCTCGTAATCGGAGACCTCCGCGCCGACCACGTCGAAGTCACCCTGGTCCGGCGGCGGGTACATGGCGTCCGGCCCGCAGAACTTCTCATAGCAGCTGGAAGTCATGTACATGGAACCGGAGCACCAGCCGCCGCTCACGTAGACCATCAGGAACTCATTCATTACTTCCCGGGCATGCTTTATATCGTTTTCCTCGTAGTCGGCCTGCTGTTGTCCGGTGGTCTCGCTGGTGCCGGTTTCATTGGATACATGGCCTTCATCTCCATCGCGAGTTGCTACGACCACGCCCACCACAATGCCGGCGACGACAATGAGAACGACAGCAACGATGGCCACTATACCCAGGGGGGAGGTTAATGAAGCTGACGCAGGGGACTTAACCGGAGGCCCCGGGGGCGTGGGTGGTGCTGGCCCCAGCGGCGGGGACGGCTCCATCGGCTCTTGTTCCACCCTTCTAACAGGCGCCCCGCAGTTGGTGCAGAAATCGTTGTCGGGGCCAACATCGCCACCGCATTTATTGCAGAACACGAACCCTCCCAGTTCGATTATGCTACTTGTATTATGTACTCAGTGAGCCGGCGGAACAATAGACCACTTTGAACTAAGTACCCCGCTCCATAAACACGCTGGCATTCGAACGCCGCTGCACAAAAACGCAAGATGGTACCCGGTACCTCGACAAGGTACCTCGACACGAGTCCACCTGGGCCTACCGCAGTGAAACGCGGGCTTAGAACTCCAATCCCTCGAAAGCGAATTGAAGGTAATCGGGTATTTCGCAGTTACTGTCTTTACGGAAGAGCCCCACGCAGGTGTCGCCACCCCGGCCCAGCACCTGCGGGTTCTCGAAGCCGAAACCCAGGGACTTCGCCATAAGGTAGTCAACGATGTTACAGTACGGCAGTAACTCTTCAGCCCCGAACTTCTTCATAATCTCGCAAACCGCACACTGCGAGTACTCGACCTTGAAAAGAACGCCGGGGTCATCCACATCGGTGGACACGGCATATACCCAGTTCTCCGGGTATTCCCGTTCCCGGGAAATCCCGCCGTGTCTTCTCATGCGCTTTATGAATAACCTGGATCTTATGAGCTTCCCACCAAGATGCCTGATGAATTTGGGATATTTGTCAAATCCCTCATAGAACACCCGCGTCATCACCTTGACGAACTCCTCGGTGCTCATCCCGTGCTCCTGAACCACCTTGTAGAACGGGATGTACCAGGCATTGATAAGCATTACGTTGATGAACTGGTTTTTCTTCCCTCCAACGTCCGGCAGTTGAGGTAGTAACTCCTTCGTCTTTCTAACTGTTTCATCGTGAATCTTGTCCGCCGTGGGCTCATCGAATCTCTCAACCAGGTGCTTCCTGAAATGCTTGAAATGCTTTTCGAAGCCCTTCAGGATCTTGGGCTGTTTCTCCTCATAGAAGTTCATTGCCACGTTGCTCCTCTCTACTTGAAACACGTCCCATGAAGTATACTCGAGTTTGCGCGACTCAATGCATTCGGCGCCATTCGGGTTTTCAAGATCGCATTCAGGGAGGTTCATTCCGAGTTATCCCCAGAGTTCCCTGTTGGGGTAATAGCATAGCAGAGTATTGACAAGAATTACGGGCTCGACATGTATGGCACCCCGCTCCATAAATACGCTGGCATTCGAACGCCGCTGCATCCACTCCGGCTGCGTTCCGCTCCCTAGACGTACTACAGGAGTACGTCTCACTCGCGCGCCTTGCCGGAGCGGCGCTTCGACGCTCTCGGTGCTTAACCGTATCTATGGAACGGGGCACCTAGGCAGTGGAGGCACTGAGAAGAGCGGGCCGGCAGTTGAATCGATTGCCGTGTTTCGGAAAACGAAAGCCCCTGTAGTAGAATTGAAAGGGTGGGGAGAAAATGGCAAGCGGCAAGGATTGAAGGCTGGAGGCGGGGTTGTGGGAACGCACGGGGAAGGCCGGGAAGAGGGCCGAAGGAGCGTGATGACCGCGCTGGGGACAGTAGCGGTCATTTTCGCGTTGGCGGTGCTGCTGGGCCTCATCGGGCTTGCCGCGGCGGGGGGTGGGGAGACGACCCATGGCACGGATGACAGCGGGCACCAGGAGGAGGGCCACAGTTCGGAGGAGGTAACGGTGCCGGACGTTATCGGCATGGAGGTCCACCAGGCGGAAAAAGCCCTCGAGGCGGGAGGCCTGGAGATGGTGCCGTTGGAGGGGCTTGAGGGGACGGTTACCGGTCAGCACCCGGAGCCGGGGCACAGGGTTGAGAAGCACTCGGAGGTAGAGGTAGAGGTCGGCCGGGAGCCACCGCACCAGGAGCCTCAAGGCGGGGAAGAGCCGGTTCACCCGGCGGACGAGGGCCACGGGGCGGATGACGAAGCCGGGCACGACCAGTGTTCCGTCTCATAAGTACGGTGACGCACCGAGAGCGTCGGTGCGCCGCGCCGGCAAGGCGCGCGACTGAGGCGTACTCACTGAGTACGTCGCAGGGAGCGGAACGCAGCAGGAGCGGACGGGAGCGGTGTTCGAATGCCATTGTATTTGTGAGACGGGGCACTAACACTGATATCGCACGGTGGCACGAGAGGTGGTCCCGTTGTGTTTCCACGCATGATTCACGTAAGGCAGAGGCTTGAAAGCGCACCCCTGGGGGATCCCGGGGAGGCGCTGGCCGAAGGTCTTGCGCGCATCGGCGCGGGAGGACTCCCGCGGCCCGGAAGCAGGGTGGCGGTGGCGGTGGGAAGCAGGGGGATCGACGGCATAGTGACGGTGGTCGCCTGCCTGGTCCAGCGGCTGAAGGGGATGGGTGCCGTCCCGTTCATAATCCCGTCCATGGGGTCACACGGTGGTGCGACGGCGAGGGGCCAGGAGATGGTGCTTCGCAGCCTTGGGGTGACGGAGGAATCCGTCGGAGCACCGGTCATATCTTCCATGGAAACGGTTTCGCTGGGCGTCACGCCCGGTGGAGCCGAAGCGTTCATGGATAAGTCGGCGATGGAAGCGGACGCGGTGGTGGTGGTGAACAGGGTCACCCCGCATACGATGTACGGTGGCCCGGTACAGAGCGGCGTGTTGAAGATGCTTGCGGTCGGCCTGGGCAAGCGGGATGGAGCCCGGTCGCTGCACCGGCACGGGTTTGGGGCTCCACAACTCATAGGAGAGATGGCGGACCTGGCGCTCAGGTCCCTGCGCGAGGTTATCGCGGTGGCGCTGGTGGAAGACGGAAGGAGAGAGCTCTCCCGGCTGGAGGTCCTGGGTCCCGAAGAGATAGAGGCGCGGGAGCCGCAACTGCTGGATCTTGCGATGTCCATGTCGCCCGGGATTCCAGTCGGACGTATCGACCTGCTGGTGGTTGACGAGATGGGGAAGGAAATCTCGGGGACGGGAATGGACCCCGGGATTACCGGGAGAGGAAAGGATACGGCCGAACGCGGGGCCGGGTTCTACTCGAGAAGGATCGTGGTGCTCGGGCTCACGGAAGGCTCGAGGGGAAACGCCACCGGCGTGGGCCATGCGGATATAATAACCGAGGACCTGTACCGCTCCATTGACAGGGAGGTAACTTACGAGAACGTGATGACGTCGGGGGAGCTGGAGAGGGCCAGGGTGCCCGTGGCGGCGGCCACCGACAGGGATGCGGTGGACCTGGCGCTTCGGAGCCTGGGCAACCCCGACTGTGAGACCGTGAGAGTGGTACGGATAAAGAACACCAGGGAGCTGGAGGAGCTTCTGGTGTCGAAGGCAGTGGCGAGAGAGACGGAAGGACGGGAGGGCGTCCTGGTTTTGGGGGAGGAGGAAGCCATGGAGTTCGATAGTTCCGGTAAGATCCTACCGTCAGGCGGGAAGAGAGGCGGTGACGGAGATGAGCGTTAAGAGGTGCGGAGAGTGCGGCGGGCCGGTATACACCCGTATATTCCGGCGGTGGAACAGCGATGGCACCGTTACCGGCAGATTGTCGAGCGGAGTACGTATTTGCCACATCGAGGCGGGAGAGGTCTGCGCAATGGTCGAGGGCATCTCGGCCCGCATAGGGTACCATATCGACCGGATCGTGGTGGAGGGGGAGAGAAAGGCCTCGCGGAACATAACCAACGAGACGCTCTCACCCGGACACGGCCTGGTCGGCCTGGTGGGCCGAAGCTGGGGTGGAAGCCCGGTGTCACTCAAGATTATCCTTGCCATCAGCAGGTCGGTGGGGTTCGGGTCACCGGAGGTGCTGAAGTACATCAGGGGCAGGGAGCTGAAGCTCAGGGTGGAGAACCCGTTCTGCGTGCCGATAGTGGTGGGAGACCTGTGGGGCGCCTTCGAGGCGCTGCACAGGATAACAGCCGATGTGAGCTGGGAGGAGACGCCCGGCGCGGTAAAGATAGACCTGGTGAAGGTGCGTGACGAGATGGTGGAGGAGCACCCCGACAGGCTCGCCCTGCAGAAGATGGCCACACTGCCGGGTGACGTGGGGTTTGACAGGTGCCCGCGCTGCGGAATCCCCCGGGAGGTCACCGGTTCCATAGAGTGGGACCTTGATGCCGGCGTGGTCAAGAACCGGAAAACCGGAAGGCGGGAGGTCACCGTCATGGTGGAGGCGGTAAACGCGGTCATCAGCGAGCTTACCGCCGAGCTTGGCGATGAGATACCGGGCATGGTTCAGCAGGTCGAACAGGAGTACATCGCCGACATGATGAAGGACTCGCGGTTGCCGAACACGATAAGCGAGTACGAGGCGTTGCTTGAAGAGCTCCGCGTTATGGGGATGGGGAACCCGGTGGAGGTCGAGAAGGAGGGCGAGCGGCTGGAGGTGAGGGTTAACAACCCGTTCTGCGAGCCGCTCCTCGCGGGAAGGGTCGGAGGGTACTACGAGGCCCTGGAGGGAGTGACTCCGACGATGACCTGGACCCCCGACGAGGAAGGGTATACCATCATCAAGGCCAACCCATCCTGACCGAACGCCGACTGCCCGTGGAGCGTTGCGCCCGGAAGTAAGACTCGGCTAACCTCGCATGGGTTTTGAAAACCGGTACGGCCAACGCCGGTGGGGCCCGGGAACCGGGAAGCGGAATATGGAGGGAGAGCGAAGTGGCTGAGAAGTACGACGCGATAGTGATAGGAGCGGGAATCGCGGGGCTGGGCGTTGCCGCGCTACTGCAGAGAGACGGCATGAGGACTCTGTGCGTGGAGAAGGACCAGAGGGCCGGCGGGCGGATGCAGGGCTTCGACCTCGAGGGTGGATGGAGGCTGGACATCGGGCTGCACATGGCGGAACTGGGCGACGCGTCCTCAAGTGATGACCTCGTCAAAGCGGTGGGAAAAGAGGTCGAGTGGGCGAAGTTCAGTGACACGGTGGAGATATACAGAAACGGGCGCTGGCAGACGCTACCAGAGATGATAGTGGCGGCGCCGCAGGATATCGAGAATATAAAGAACACGATGAAGGGGATCGCGCTCATGGACGATCCCGAAATCGAAGCGAACGACCTCACGAGTTGGGGGGATTGGCTCGAGGACAACGTCAACTCGGAGGTGGCCAGGGAGCTTTTCGCCATTAACGGGATGATAATGACCACCGTGCCCGATACCATGGAGATGTCGGCGGGCGAGATACTATATATCAGCCGCGAGAACCTTCGCAACAAGAGGAACCTCCTCACGGCGGCGTATCCGGTGGGAGGGATGCTGGGGATAATCGACCCCCTGCGTGAGTCGTTCGAGGAGGCCGGGGGAACGCTGGCGCTCGGGACCGAGGTTGACTCGATACTGTTTGACGGGAACAAGGCCAGGGGGGTGCTGACCAGGAAGAGGAGCCTGTCCCCTTACCCCGGCTGGTTCTATATGGACGACCTGGAGATGGTGGAGGCGCCGGTAGTGGTCTGCACCATCCCGCTGTGGAACCTCGACGCGGTACTGGACATGAACCCCGAAACATCAGTGATGCCGGAATGGTGGATCAAGAGGTACGAGGACCTGAAGTACGAGACCACCGGGCTCATCGGTTATACGGTGGCGCTGGGCGAGCCGGTGTACGACAAGCCGAACTTCCTCTCCGCACTCAAGCTGGACCACACCGGGAAGCCTTTCCAGGCGTTCGTCCCCACCGCGTACGATCCGGGGGTGGCGCCCGAGGGCAAGTCGCTGCTCCAGACCGACTGTGTTGTGGAGGTGGAAGACATATTCGACAAGTTCGAACTGGACCGTCTACTGGACCTGATGTGGAAGGACATCGGAGAGATGTTCCCGGGAATAGACGAGAAGGTGGAGTGGAAGTTCACCTACAAGTGCATTGGCTGCGACGGCCTGGCCAGGAAACCGGGGCAGGTCGGTGCGTTCAAGCCCGACATCGTGGCACCGGGGATAGAAGGCCTTTACTTCGCCGGTGATACTTACCGCGGGCGGGGCCTCGCCCTTAACAGCGCGGCACTGTCGGGCAGGAACTGCGCGGAGAAGGTGCTGGAGAAGTACGGCAACTAGTGTTCCGTCTCATAAGTACGGTGACGCACCGAGAGCGTCGATGCGCCGCGCCGGCAAGGCGCGCGACCGAGTCGTACTCTTGGAGTACGTCGAGGGAGCGGAACGCAGCAGGAGCGGATGCAGCGGCGTTCGAATGCCATTGTATTTATGAGACGGGGCACTAGACTGGTCGCACCTCTTTGAGGGAAGGTTCGGGGCCTGCCCTGGACGAAGGAGACGCCGGAGAAGCAGACACCCGGGCGGGCCGGGGCCCGGGGGTACTAGAACGCGGGAGGTACTCAGTGGATTTTATGCTCAGCCAGGAACAGCAGGATTTCAAGAGAGAGTGCAAGGAGTTCGCCAGCAAGGAGATAGCCCCCTTCCTGGAGGAGCACGATCGCAACAGCACGTTCTTCTGGGAAGGATGGAAGAAGATGGCCGAGTTCGGCCTGCTGGGGCTTCCGTTCCCGGAGGAGTACGGGGGGTCGGGCGCGTCAGCGCTGGACACCGCGGTGGCCAAGGAGGGGTTCGCCGCCGGGGGGGCCGACTGGGGCATATGTCTCTCCTGGGGGGCCAACACGATTATAGGCGGAGTCCCAATATGGAAGCTGGGCACCGAGGAGCAGAAGCAGAAGTACCTGGTCCCGCTGGCGGCCGGTGAGACAGTAAGCTGCTTCGGGCTGACCGAGCCGGACGCCGGCTCGGATGCGGCGTCGCTCTCAACCTCCGCGAAGAAGGTCGGTGACAAGTACATCCTGAACGGCAGCAAGATGTTCATAACCAACGGTCCGATAGCGGACATCGCCATTGTGCTGGCGGTAACCGACAAGGAGAAGGGTCCCAAGGGAGGCATAAGCGCGTTCATCGTGGAGAAGGAGTTCCCCGGCTTCAGGGCGGGCAAGGAGCTTGACAAGATGGGCAATCGCACATCCCCCACCTCGGAACTGTTTTTCGAGGACTGCGAGGTCCCGGCGGAGAACCTGCTGGGTGAGGAGGGCCTCGGGTTCGTGCTGGTGGCCAAGGAGACGCTGGAGTGGGAGCGGGCGGTGATGATGGGCCCGGCAATCGGCCTGATGGAGGCGAACCTCGAGCGGTGCCTCGCCTACGCCAAGGAGAGGGAGCAGTTCGGGCAGCCGATAGCGAACTTCCAGGCGATCCAGCACAAGCTGGCCGACATAAAGGTCGCGATGGACACATCCCGGTTGCTCATGTACCGGGCAGCCTGGATGAAGGACGAGGGGATGCCGGCCGCCATGGAGGCGTCCGTCTGCAAGCTGTTCATCTCAGAGGCCGCCATGGAGGCGGCAAGCACCGCGGTACAGATATTCGGCGGGTACGGCTACATCCGAGAGTACCCGGTTGAGCGGTCGTTCAGGGACTCCAAGCTTGGGGAAATTGGCGGGGGGACCTCGGAGATCCAGCGCATGATAATCAGCAAGATGCTGCTGAGGGGATAGGTCTGATGCTCGGGGCGAAGGCGATAGCACGCGCCAAGATAAACCTGTTTCTCCAGGTGGGTCCCCGGCGGGAAGACGGCTACCACGAGATACGTTCCGTCATGCAGTCGTTGGAGCTGTACGATGAGATGTTCTTCCGCCGCACCGACGGCTCGGGCGGCAAGGTCATGTTGCGCTGCAACGACAAGGATGTGCCTACCGGCGCTGATAACTTAATCTGGCGGGCCGTCGAGGCTTTCGAAGGCGAAACCGGCCCGATTGACGGGGGGGTCGAGGTCTTCCTCAATAAGAGGATCCCCCTGGGAGCGGGGCTGGCCGGCGGAAGTGCCGACGCCGCGGCGACGCTGCTGGCGCTGGACCATATGTACGAGCTTGAACTGTCGGCCGATATCCTGATGGACATAGGCGCCCGGATCGGGTCTGACGTGCCGTTCTGCATACGGGGAGGCACCGTCATGGCAACGGGCAGGGGCGAGCGCCTGGAGCCGCTGGAACACCTGCCCCCTTTCAAGGTCATCCTCGCGACGCCTGACGAGGAGGCGTCCACGACGGAGGTGTACCAGCGGTTCGATGAATTGCGCGAGGATGGAGAGCCGCACCGAGAAGAGGAGGCCGAACAGGCGCTGGGAGCGCTTCTCGAGGGTGTCAGGAAGCGGGACATCGAGAGCGTTTGTTGCAACTTGCGCAACAATCTTGAATCTGCCACGATAGCGAGTGATCGGGTCGAGCAGTACAAGGACGTGGCCCGGGGCGCCGGGGCGTTGGCGGCACTGATGACCGGGAGCGGGCCTACCGTGTTCGCTCTTGTTTCAGGGATGGACAGGGCCGCGGAAGTAGCCTGGGAACTGGAGAAGATTGCACCGATCACCATAGTCACCTGCTTCTCGGACCGTGGTGCCGAGGTCAAGAAGCTGTAGCGACTCCCGCTGGGGTGTAGCCAAGTGGTAAGGCAGCGGCCTTTGGAGCCGCCATCGCTGGTTCGAATCCAGCCACCCCAGCCAGCTCTGATGTTCCAACACCGATTTGCTTATGTGCGTTTGCTTGTGGATCGCTTGCCTGGCTTAGCAATACTTTAGAGGCGTGTACGCTCGATGTAGCAGATAAGCGTTGGTCTTGTGTTTTAAATTGATTGCACTCCTCTTGTGTTACGCGACATGAGGGACCGGTCCCTGACGGAAGATCCCCCCTTCGTAGCGCCGGCAACTTGCCGCCCCCCTCCCCGGTCCTGCCTCGAACTGCCTTTCCGCTTGTTAAGCGGCACCAGTTGATTTAATCTGTTGTTGGCGTTATCGGGGTGGATTGCCACCGCCCTGGAATACATTGGAGATGGGGCCCGTTTATGAGTGATTCTGATAAGCCACGGGACAACAGCAAGGTAGCGGCGATCGTACTGGCCGCCGGTAAGGGAAAGCGGATGAAATCGGACATCCCGAAGGTCCTGCACGAGGTTTGTGGGAGGCCGATCATCTGGTACGTCCTGGATGAGGTGAAACGCCTGGAGCCGGGTGAGGTGCTGCTGGTAGTCGGGCACGGGTCCGACGCCGTCTCAGAGGAAGCTCCCGGGGTGCGTTGCGTTACGCAGTCCGAGCAGAAGGGCACCGGGCACGCGGTAATGGTGGCGATGGAAGAACTCGGCCCGGAGTTCGACGAGATAATGGTCTTACCCGGGGATAGCCCGCTTGTCAGGAGTTCCACGTTGGAGTCGCTCCTCCAAGCGCGGAGGAAAGATGGCGTGGGGGCGTCCGTCCTGACGGTCGAGATGGACGATCCTACCGGTTACGGCAGGATAGTCAGGGATGATAGGGGCATGGTGAAGAGGGTAATAGAGGAGGCCGACGCGTCTGAGGATGAGCGCGGGGTAACCGAGGTCAACGCAAGCACCTACGCGTTCAACCGATCACTCCTGGAGTCAGCGCTGTCGAACCTCACGGACCACAACGCCCAGGGAGAGTACTACCTGACCGACATAGTGGAGGCGATGGTCTCCTGCGGCGAAGGGGTGATCCCGGTCCACGGCCTGGCCGAGGAAGCACTTGGGGTCAACGACAGGCGGCAGATTGCGGTGGTGGGCGAGGCAATAAGGCGAAGGATAAATGAGGCCCTCATGATGAGTGGCGTAACGATCGTGGACCCGAAAAACGCGTATATCGACTACGGTGTCGAGGTAGGGCGCGATACGGTTATCATGCCGATGGTGTTCATTACCGGGGCGACGAAGATAGGGCAGGGTTGTATGATAGGGCCTTGCAGCGCGATAAACGAATCGGCGATAGGAGACAGGTGCGTGGTGGAGTGCTCCTGGCTGGATGGGTGTGAGATCTCCCGGGAGGTGAACGTCGGGCCGTTCTCGCGGCTACGCCCCGGGTGCAAGGTAGGGGCAGGCTCCAAGGTGGGAAGCTTCGTGGAGATGAAGAAGGCCGTGGTGGGTACCGGCAGCAAGATACCGCACCTGAGCTACATGGGAGACGCGGTAATAGGGGACGGGGTCAACGTCGGTGCGGGGTCTATCACCTGCAACTACGATGGCGAGGAGAAGCACTCGACGGAGATCGACGACCGGGCGTTCCTGGGAAGCGACACTATGCTGATTGCCCCGGTGAGGATAGGAAAGGACGCGGCCACCGGAGCGGGGTCGTCTATCTATCAGGACGTCCCGGACGGGAACCTTGGCATAGAGAGGCATTTGCAGAAGAATATACCCGACTGGCGCGAGAGAAAAAAGAGCGGGCAGGGCAAGGAGAAAGAGCCCGGGTCGAACGACTGAGGACTAAGGAATGGGAGGTGCCACTTTGAGGGAGGTCACCCGAAAGAGGCTGTTAGTGTGTTACGGGACGTCGTGCCCGGAACTGGGGGAGGAAATCGCTACCGGCATCGGGATCGCCGCCGGGAAGCTGGAGATATCCCGGTTTTCAAACGGCGAGATATACGTGAGGTTCCTGGAGAGTGTACGGGGAGCCGACGCGTTTGTAATCCAGACCATGGCGGAACCGGTAAACGACAATATAATGGAAATGCTGTTGATGATGGATGCCCTCAAGCGCGCGTCGGCCAAGCGGATAACCGCCGTCGTGCCGTACTACGGTTACTCACGCCAGGACAAGAAGTCGCTGTCCCGGGAGCCGATAAGCGCCCGGCTGGTGGCGGACATCCTGTCCAAGGCCGGCGCGGACAGGGTCCTCTCGGTAGACCTGCACGCGGGACAGATCCAGGGGTTCTTTGACTTCCCGGTGGATCACATCACCGCTTTGCCAATCCTGGCCGGCTTCATCGCTCACAAGAACCTCAAAGACATAGTCGTGGTATCGCCGGACGCGGGGCGGGTGAAGGTGGCAATGAGGTTTGCGGACCGGCTGCATGTGCCGATGGCTATTCTGCACAAGCGAAGGCCCGACAAGAACGTGGCGGAGGTGCTCCACGTCATAGGCGAGGTGGAGGGGAAGATCGCGGTTATAATAGATGACATGGTGGATACCGCCGGGACGATGGTGGAGGCGGCGACCGCGCTCAAGAAAAGAGGGGCAGTGGAGATATACGCCTGCGCGACGCACCCGATACTCTCCGGTTCGGCGATCGAGAGAATCCGGCAGTCGGAGATAAGGGAGATGATCGTGACGAACACTCTCCCGGTGCCATCCGATAAGAAGATTGATAAAATAACCGTGCTGTCCATTGCGCCGCTGTTGGCTGACACCATCACCGCGGTGTTCAAGGACGAGTCGGTAAGCGAGATAGTCGGCGGAGACAACCAGTTGTAAAGTTGGAGCGTGGTGAGCCTTGGAACTGAAGATTGAAGCGAGAACGCGAGATTTAACCGGAAAGAGGGGCGCCCGAAGGACCAGGGCGCAGGGTGACGTGCCAGCGGTTCTATACGGCCTGGGAAACGAGTCCCGCAATCTGGCGGTAAAGAAGGGTGACCTGTGGGATGCCATACAGGGCGAGGCCGGCCTGAACGTCCTCATCGACCTGTGGGTTGTGGACGGCAAGGAGAAGGATAACCAACTGGTCATGATTAAGGAGTTGCAGAAGCACCCATTAAGGGAGGAGATACTACACGTCGATTTCCTGATGGTGGCGCGAGACGAGAAGATAAGTATGCAGGTGCCGGTTGTAATAATAGGCGAGGAGGAGTCCGTGGGGTTGAAGAACGGAGGGACGCTTCAGCATAACCTCTGGGACGTGGAGGTCGAGTGCATCCCCACCAGAATCCCCGAAGGCTTGTCACTGGACATCTCGGGCCTGGATATCGGAGACAGCCTTCGCGTGTCCGACCTGGACGTCCCTGGGGAAGTGGAGATCCTGGTAGGCTCGGAGGACGTCGTTGTCAACATCCTTGCCCCGCGTGTTATTACGGAAGAGGTAGAGGAAGAGAAAGAACTGCTCGAGGGCGAGGAGGAGATCGAGGAGGGGATGGCGCCTGCCGAGGAAGCAGCGGAAGAAGGCGCCCCGCAGCCGGGGGGCGAGGAACGCTAGAGCGGCCCGAGGTACCAGGCAAAAACGCATCCCCGGGCTTGGCGATGTTGACAGGGGCGCGGATGTAGCACTCGTAGTGGGGCTTGGAAACCCGGGCCGGAAGTACCGGTGGACCAGGCACAACGTGGGGTGGATTGCCGCGGAGCGCCTCCTGGAGAGTTCAGAACTGATTGCCGACGGGAAGTGGCCGGACGGCCAACTGGCGCTCGCCGGGTCTGGCAACAGACGTTTCCTGATGTTGAAACCCGAGACATACATGAACAACAGCGGGCGGGCCGTCGTGCAGGTTATGGAGCGGTACAGGGTGGCCCCAGAGCAGGTCGCGGTGCTGCACGACGATATCGATATCCAACTGGGCGACGTAAGGGTGAAGCGCGGCGGCGGGTCGGGAGGACACCAGGGCCTTGCCTCGATGATAGAGGCGACGGGAGAGCGGTGTTTTACGAGGGTGAGAATAGGCATCGGCAGGCCACCCGAAGGAGTAGACCCGGCCGAGTACGTGCTGGCTCAGTTCACGGAAAGCGAAAGGGAAAAGGTCAGAGACGCGGTGGCGCGGGCGGCGGAGGTGGCCCTGGGACTTATTGCGGGGGAAGACAGTGAGAAACGGTAGGTGGCTTCTCGCCTGCTCCTTTCTGCTGGTGGCGCTACTGCTGGTGGGGGCCGGTTGCGGTGATGAGGTCAGCTCTGAGGTCAGGGGGCTGCTGGCCGAGGTAAGTACACCACCTGGAGAAGTCAGCCGCCGCGACGCTGAAGCTGGAGGAGTTCCAGAAGGATTGGGGAAACCTGGCGACCTCGACGGAGGTGACCGGGGATACCGTGGCGAAAGCAATGGTTTTAGTGGACGTGGCGCAGAAGAACCTGGTGGAGGCACTGGAGGAAGTAAAGGCGGCCGAGAAGGCGATGCACGGCGTCAAAGGGTCTGACGTCAGCAAGGAGATGAAAACGTATACCGAAATGAAGCTGGATGCCATGGAAGAGCAGGAGAAGATATTCGAGCTGGAACTGAGGGCGATGACCATCCGGGTGCAGGCTCTTTCCGAGCCGGAGTCGGACATACTGCCGGAGCGCCTGGCCGAGTATGAGAAGCAGATCGCCGAACTCGACAAGGAGGCGCGGGAGCATGCGGGTCGGGCACAGTCGCTGCATATCGACGCCAACGAATACTACGATGAGAAGATCAAGGAATAAGGGCGGCCGCTGCGGAGCCAGCCGGCTGCTGATCGGGCTACTGCTGGCGGCAATGGTTCTCTGCGCCCTCACCCCGGGCTGCGGAATGGAAACGGACGAGGCGAACGAGGCCCTGGCCGCGGGAAACAAGCACCAGGCGGAAGCCGAGGAGGCGCTGGCGCGCATCACCAACTTCCCCGCGGAGTGGGAGGCACTGTTCAACGTCTCAACTGTCGGCGCGGAACAGATAAACGCGGCCAGGCAGCTGATACAGGCACGGGAGCAGGACCTGGAGCAGTTCGAGCAGGCGCTGAAGGCGTGGGATGAGGAGTTAAAAAAGATACCGGCGTTGAACGTGGATGAGAAGATAAAGGAGTACACCAGTAAAAAGATGAACTCCATCAAGTGTTGGACCGACTACGCGGAGAGCTACCTGATGCCCCTGATCAAAGGGTACTCCGGCATCGTGGAGGAGATCGCCTACGGCAGGCCCCAGGCGGAGATCAACCAGAAGGCGGCGGAAGTGGCCACGCTCGTAGGCGAAACGGTTACAAAGATGGAGGAGTGCAAGAGTGTCGAGAAACAGGCCGATGACTTCTTCAAAGAAAACAAGCTCGGCGAGTAACACCCACCCAAACGTGGGGCTAGACCCCTTCCTCACAAATAAGCAAAAGCCACAAAATGACGCACTGGTGACAGGTACCAGTGGCTCAAAATGACGCACTGGTGACAGGTACCAGTGGCTCATTATACAACGATACACCCTGGTGTATAATATGGTACGGAGGCGGGCCGGGAGACCGCGCCGCACCGGCAGATGAAAGCCCCGGCGATGGTATCAGGCCGTGGAGGTTGCAATTGCCTGAAGAGCCACGAGATCTCACTCTGGACGAGCTGGACGAGCGGATTTCCTCCGCGTTCCAGGACGCGTACCCCGACCTATCCCAGGAGGAGCGCAAGCACATGTCCAGGAACTTCACCCAGGTCGTCAACGGGATAGTAGATATTGGCAGAAAGGTGGGAAGCGAAGCGAATCACTCCCACATGGATGTGGCCAACAGTCTCATATACTGGTGTGTGGCCAGCACCCGTTTAGAGGACTTTTGCAACGGGGAGTGGGACCCCGCCCTGGAGGACCCCGGGATAGCCCGCATCAGCCCCCGGGAGACGAGCATGTTGATGGGAGAATTCGTGGCCAGGGTCGCGGACTGGCTGTTGGGAATGGAGGTCTTGAGGGAGTTCCCCGAACTCTACAATACATTTATCAACGGGGCGGTAGCCCTCGGCACTGAGGGGTGGGAGAAGAACAGGGGGAAGCTGGAGTACTAGCTAACAGGTGAACAGGAGGAGCGGGAGATGGGGAAACCGGTAGGTATCGTGGGGGTAGGCCAGACCCATCACGCGTCGAAGCGCCTGGACCTGTCCGGCACTGAACTGATAAGCGAGGCGGTGACCCGCGCCCTGGACGATGCCGGGATCAACGCAAGCGAGATAGACGCCTTCGTCATCGGGAACATGGACCACTTCGAGAACATCAACTACGTGGACGCGTGGGCGACGGACGGACTGGGCTCGTTCATGAAACCGGTGTTCAAGGTGACCACCGGGGGGACCACCGGTAACACGGTCGCGGCCTGCGCTTACTACCACGTTGCGTCGGGGCTCTTCGAGACGGTCATGGGTGTTGGCTGGGAGAAGAACTCCGAGTCGGACACCCAGGCGGCGATAGCAACCTGCGCCAACCCGGTGCTGGAGAGGGACGCCTTCGCGGGGGCGATAGGCCCGCTTGCCGCGGAGTATTCCATGTACATGGGGAAGTACGGGGCAACCGAGGAGGACGCGGCGATAGTGGCGGCCAGGGACCGTAACAACGCGCTAAACAATCCGTACGCCCACAACCGGATGGCGGTAACGGTCCAGGACGTAATGAGCTCGCCCATGCTCTCGTACCCTATAAAGCTCCTGGACATGTGCCCCCGATCCGACGGCGCCTGCGCGGTCATCTTCACCTCCGAGGAGAAGGCGAAGAGGTTGTGCCCCCGGCCGGCGTGGATACACACCTCCGTGGTGCGTCACGATTACACATACCTCGGCGACCTGGAGTGGCACCGGCTGATGAGCCTGGAGAGCGCCTCCGCCGAGGCGTACAGGCTGGCCGGAATAACCGACCCGGTGAAGGAGTTCGACGTGGCGGAGCTCTACCTCCCCGTCTCCACCTGCGGGGTGAAGTGGATGGACTCCCTGGGGTTCTGCGAGATGGGCGGGGCGCCGGAACTGGTGCGAAAAGGAGTAACGGACATGGACGGCGAGTTGCCGGTCAACCCCTCAGGGGGCGTTATCTCCACCAACCCGATCGGAGCCACCGCCATGATACGGGTGGGGGAGGCGGCCTGGCAGATAATGGAGAGGGCCGGAGACCGGCAGGTGCCCAACGTGAAGAAGGCGCTTGCCACCGGGTACGGCGGCTGCGCCTGGTCCAACGTGATGATAATGGGGGCGGACACGCCCTGAGGTGACGGATGCGAACGGTCGCGCTACTAAGGTTCCAAGAGGTCACAGTAGGAGCAATCCACGAGGTCATCGCGCTCCAAGCCAAACGCGCGCATGAGGCCGCGGACAAGCGACTCGCCATCGCCGTCCGGCGACCCTTCCGGCATGACCGCCTCGAACTCAAGGAACCAGCCGAGCCCCTCGACCTCGTCGAGGTGGATGCGGACGTTCTTATACAGGTAAACCGTGCGGTGTTTCCTGACTACGCACCTGACCCCGAGTGCGGCCTCGAGGACGCCCTTTACCTCCGCGGGTGAGCCGATAGAGACAATAACGTAGTCACATCGGCTTGGGCCGGGCGCGTCCGGGCGCCTGTAGTAGATGAGCTCGCCGATCCCCCCTTCCTCGCGAAGCTTGAAGCGCCCATCGGGGACGTTGAAGTAGGTGTCCACCTGGAGTAGACGGGCATGGGGGCCGCTACCCGCAAGCCCCGATGCGATGGGCTCGGCGGACGAGATGCTTTTCAGCCGTGCTTTTATCTCGATGTTTCGCATGCTGACTTAGTGCCTCGTTTCATAGATACGGTTCCGTACCGAGAGCGTCGAAGCGCCGCTCCGGCAAGGCGCGCGACCGAGTCGTACTATTGTAGTACTTCGAGGGAGCGGAACGCAGCCGGAGTGGATGCGGCGGCGTTCGAATGCCATTGTATTTGTGAGACGGGGCACTGGAATTGCTACAATAAACACATATGGATTCCGACAGGCCTGGGTCATAGCGCCGAGGCCTATCTGGCGTTTCGATGACTGCCCGTGAGGTTGTGTAAAGATGATCGATATCGCACAGACGATCCTGGAGAGGGTGCTCGACTCCCGGCACGCACGGTCGATAACCGGGCGGCTGGAGAGCGACCCCGAGACGGGCGTTGCCTCGACCGGCGCGCTGGTGCCGCTGCTGGCCGCGTTCCTCTACAGGGCAATCGGAGGACCCCTGGTGGTGGCGGTGCCTGCCGGGGCACCGGAGATGTCCTCGGACATCGGCTGCTTCGTCCCCGGCGAAGTGTTCCACCTGCCGGGGCCGGGCGCGGCGGGGGACTGGTTCAGGCCGTACGACGAGGCGGTGGGCCGGCGACTCGAGGCTGCCCGGGCGCTCCGGTCGGGGAAGATAGCGGTTGTCGGGGTTGAGGCGATTGTGGGAGGTGTGCCCGGGGAACTGCCCCGGCAGTGGCCCCTTTACCTGGAGGAAGGCGCCGAGATCGATCTCGAGCGGACTCTGCAACTCCTGGTCGAAGGTGGATACCAGCGGGAGTACACCGTAGAGGGATGGGGCAAGTTCGCGCTCAGGGGAGGTATACTGGACATCTTCCCCTCCACCGCCCGGCGGCCGATTCGCCTGGAACTGGCGGGAGACACCGTGGAGTCCCTCCGCGAGTTCAACGTGGTGACACAGCGGTCCGCGGTCCGCCTGGAGAGGTTCGAACTACTCCCCGCCTCGGAAATCGGCGTCGGTGGCCGTGGCGCAGGGATCGAGGGGGCAAAGGTTGTCGCGGTCGATCCGGGATTCATCGAGGCGAGGGCGGTCGAGTTCTGCACCGAAGCGGGGCTCGGACCCCTTGAGGGGTCCCTGCTGGAGGAGTGGGGCGCGGTGGTGCCGGTGGACACGATGGGGAGGACCGGGGGGGCGTTTCCCGGAGAGCCCGCGAAGGAGTTCAGCGGGGACCTGCAGGCCGCCCTGAGGGAGTGGAGAAAGCTGGGCTCAGCGGGAGACGAGGTGTTTCTCCTCCTCGATGGCGGGGGGCAGGTGGACAGGGTCCGGGAGCTGTGGGAGGAGGCGGAGACCGGACTTGCCCCACCGCGCATGGGGGTGGGAATGCTACGTCGCGGTTTCCGCATCCCGTCGCTGGGGCTCGCCTTGTTCACCTCGGCGGACCTGCTGGGGCGCAGGCGAGCGCCGCGGGTAGCCAGGCGGGTCTCAAGCGGGACCCCGGTCGCCAGCTACGTGGAACTGGAGGTCGGAGGGTTCGCCGTACACGTGGACCAGGGGATAGGCGTCTATCGCGGACTGACCTCCCGGGAGGTCCTGGGCGTAAAGCGGGAGTACCTTCTACTCGAGTACGCGAAAGGCGACCGACTGTACGTGCCGACCGCTCAACTCGCCAAGGTACAGCGCTACGTGGGCTCCGAGAACCCATGCGTGCATCGCCTGAGGGGCCGGGAGTGGTCTCGCTCCAGGAAGACGGCCCGCCGGTCGGCGGAGAGGACGGCCCGCGAACTCTTTGGGCTCTACCTGGAGAGAAAGAGCCGGCGCGGGTTCGCCTTCCTCCACGACACCCCCTGGCAGAGGGAGATGGAGGATGCCTTCGAACACACCGACACCCCGGACCAGGCGCGCGCGGTCCGCGAGGTCAAGGCGGACATGGAGTCGGACACCCCAATGGACCGGCTGGTCTGTGGGGACGTGGGGTACGGGAAGACCGAGGTGGCGGTGCGGGCGGCGATGAAAGCGGTGATGGATTCGAAGCAGGTGGCGGTGCTGGTGCCCACCACCGTGCTGGCCAGCCAGCACCTCGAGACGTTCGCCGGCCGGATGGCGCCGTTCCCGGTCAAGGTGGAGATGCTGTCCAGGTTCCTGTCGGCTGCCGAGCAGGGGCGGGTGGTGGAGGGCCTGCGCGGCGGGGAGGTGGACGTGGTCATTGGAACACACCGCATGTTGCAGGACGATGTGTCGTTTGGGGACCTGGGCCTTCTGGTGGTCGACGAGGAGCAGAAGTTCGGGGTGGCCAACAAGGAGAGGCTTCGGCGGCTCGCGAGGGACGTGGACACCCTTACCCTCACCGCCACGCCCATCCCCCGCACACTGCAGATGTCGCTTTCCGGTATCAGGGACATCAGCGTGATGGATACCCCCCCGGAGGACAGGCGCCCGGTGGCGACTTACGTCGGCGAGCTTGACATGGACCTTGCCCTGCACGCTATCCACTACGAGATGGCGCGGGGCGGGCAGGTCTTCTACGTGCACAACAGGGTGGAGAGCATCGATCGGGTGGCGGCGATGCTGGAGGGCCGTCTCCAGGGGGTGTCGACAGCGGTGGCGCACGGTCGCATGGACGAGGACGACCTGGAGCGGGTGATGATGGAGTTCGCCGACGGGTTCCACGACGTCCTGGTCTGCACCACCATAATCGAGTCGGGCCTGGACCTGCCAAACGTCAACACCCTGGTGGTCGACCGGGCGGACCTCCTGGGGCTGGCCCAGCTCTACCAGATAAGGGGGCGTGTGGGGCGGGCCGGCAAGAGGGCATACGCGTACCTGTTCTACCCCCGGCGCGAGGTGCTGACAGATACCGCCGTGGCCCGGCTTGCCACCATAAGCGAGATGACCCCGCTGGGCTCGGGAATGAGGGTGGCCATGCGCGACCTGGAGATACGGGGGGCGGGGAACCTGCTGGGCGCGGAGCAGAGCGGTCAGATAGAGGCGGTGGGCTTCGAGATGTACTGTGAGCTTCTGAGGGAGTCGGTGGAGAGACTTAAGGGGGAGGCCCCGGAACCGGCCAGGGAAGCGTCGGTGGAATTGCCGTTGGACGCCTTCATCCCCGCGGAGTACGTTTCGGACGAGGAAACGCGAGTTGAGGAGTACCGGAGGTTGATCGTCGCCGGTCGCACAGGCACCCTGGATGAGCTGGCCCGCGAGCTCGAGGACCGTTTCGGTCCACCTCCCGCTCCGGTGGTGAGCATGCTGAAGGTGGAGCGGTTAAGGCGCTGGGCGGGCGAGGCCGGCCTGGACGCTATTGCGCTGCGGGGCGATGAGCTACAGCTACGATGCCTTTCCGGGGAGGAGAGAATACTGGATGTTGCGGCACGGGCAGCGGTTGACTCGAAGATATGCGATGTTGACAGCATCACTATAGATGAAGTAGCGAGAACGCTATACTTGAAGTTAAGGTTCCGAGAAGTTAACAACAGGCAAGAACTGTTGTTAAAGTGGTTAGATTTAATTATTGATGCTATAATAAACAACGGGTACGAGGAAAATTGAGCGCCCTGATGAGAACAAATAGCAAGAAAAACAGACGCACCGGGGAAGGGACACCTGCCACGATTATCGCGATTGCCCTACTGTGGGCCGTGGCGGGGGTTGGATGCCTGGGCGGAGCAACGTTCGAAGTGAACGGAAGGGGAATCTCCGACGAGGATTTCAGCCGGGAGGTCGAGCGCCGGATACTGATTATCCAGAAGAACAACCCCGAAGAACTCGAGGGGGAGAAGGGGCGGAGGCTCACCGCGGAAACAGAGAGGCAGGTGGCGACGGAGCTGATAAGGGACGAGTTGATGGAGGGGCAGGCGGAGAAACTGGGGGTGAAAGTGACCGACGCCGACGTGGACAGGCTGACCGAAGCGGAGCGAGCCAGCCAGGGCTCGGAAAAGCTCGACGAGGAACTGAAGGCCCAGGGGATATCACTGGAGGAGTACAAGAGCAGGCTCAGGGCCCGACTGCTGGTGGACGTGCTGGGGGAGAAGGTCTGTGAAGAGGTGACCGTCACCACGGATGAGGCGGAATCGTTCTACCTCACCAACAAGGGCCTCTTCAGCCACACAACGATGATTCACGCGGCCCACATACTGCTGGATACGGAAGGCGAGGCCAAGATGGTGGCGGAACGGGCCAAGGGGGGAGAAGAGTTCGGGGGCCTGGCGAGGTCCTTTTCCGACGACGACGCGACGAGCGGTAACGATGGAGACCTGGGGTGGATAGAGCAGGGAACGATGGACCCCGCATTCGAGGAGGTCGCGTTCTCGCTGAAGTCCGGGCAGACCAGCAGTGTCGTAGAGGCCAGCGACGGCTACCATGTGATCAAGGTCCTGGAACGCAGGGAGGCTTATGTCCCACCGTACGCGGACGTCAGGGGAGAGGTTACCAGCACGCTCGAGAGCAGAAAGAAAGAGGAGGAGTTCACGGACTGGCTGCGGACGGTGTATGCAAACGCGCGGATCGAGATCCCGAGGGACCTGGGAAAATGGGACCTGACCCTGGGCATGGTAGTGGCCGGCTGACCCGCGCGGCGAGGCAAGCGCGAAAGGAATGCCATCAGTGGAGAGTGAAGAAGGATGTAAGGGAGTGGGGGATAAAAGGGGGGGTAACGGCCTGGGCGAGAGGTTCGAGCGGCTGGCCGGGGTCATGGCCCGGCTGAGGGCACAGGATGGGTGCCCCTGGGACCTGGAGCAGACACCCGTGACGCTGACCAGGCACCTGCTGGAGGAGGCGTACGAGTCGGTCGAAGCGATAGAGTCGAACGACTGGGAGCACCTGGAGGAGGAGTTGGGGGACCTTCTGTTGCAGATTCTGTTCCAGGCAAGGATAGCTGAGGAGCACGGGCGCTTCGACCTCTCCGGCGTGGTTGACGGGATAACCCGGAAGCTCCTGCGCCGCCACCCGCACATATTCGGCTCGGATACCGCCGAAACCGCGGAGGAGGTCGCGGTCAACTGGGAGCGGATAAAGAGGGATGAGGAAGGGAAAGAAGGAGCGCTTCACATGCCGCCGGGCCTTCCCGCGATACTGGCCGCGCTCAAGATTCAAAGTCGCGCGGCGCGCGACGGGTTCGATTGGCTCGACACCGAAGGGGTCTTCTTGAAGATTGCCGAGGAGGTCGACGAGCTCGTGGGAGCCGAGGGCGGCCCCGGCGACGCCGTAGAGCGCGAACTGGGTGACCTGCTGTTTACTGTCGTAAACCTCGCCCGGCACCTGGAAGTCGAGCCGGAGCGGGCATTGAGGGGATCTTCTCGCGAGTTCGTAAGGAGATATAACCTGATGGAGGAAGAGGCACAGCGGCGCGGGATCGGCCTCGAGGCGCTCTCGCTTCAGGAGAAGGAGGTGCTCTGGCGGGAGGCCAAGAGCAAGGGAACGTAGTACTAGTGCCCCGTTCCATGGATACGGTTAAGCACCGAGAGCGTCGAAGCGCCGCTACGGCAAGGCGCGCGACCGAGTCGTACTCCTGGAGTACTTCGAGGGAGCGGAACGCAGCCGGTGTGGACGGGAGCGGCGTTCGAATGCCAGCGTATTTATGGAGCGTGGTACTCAATTTGAAGGAGAGGGAAGATGAGCGAGATAAAGGACGTGTTCGCCAGAGAGATACTCGACTCCCGCGGGAACCCCACGGTGGAGGCAGACGTGCTCCTTCAGAGCGGGTCATTTGGCAGGGCGGCGGTTCCCTCCGGTGCGTCGACCGGGTCGTTCGAGGCGGTTGAGTTGCGCGACGGCGACGCCGGAAGGTACCTGGGTAAAGGGGTAAGGGTGGCGGTAAAGAACGTGAACGAGGTCATCGGGCCGGCGCTGGCCGGGATGGACGCGGACGGACAGGGTGATGTGGACCGTTTCTTGATTGCACTGGACGGGACGGCCAACAAGGCAAAGCTCGGCGCCAACGCCATACTGGGAGTTTCGCTGGCGGTGGCACACGCCGCCGCGGTCGACCATCGACTTCCAATGTACCAGTACCTTGGGGGCCTCGAGGCGAACGTGCTGCCGGTGCCGATGATGAACGTGATAAACGGCGGCGCCCACGCGGCCAACAATATAGACCTTCAGGAGTTCATGATAATGCCCCTGGGGGCGGACAGCTTCTCGGAGGCCCTTCGCATGTGCGTGGAAACGTACCATTCGCTGAAGAAGGTGCTCGAGCAGTCGGGGCACTCCACAGGTGTCGGCGACGAAGGGGGGTTCGCGCCGAACCTCGGATCAAGCGAAGAGGCGTTGAAGGTGATGGTGGAGGCGATCGAGAGGGCGGGGTTCGAGCCGGGGCGGGACCTGTTCCTGGCCCTCGACCCGGCGGCCAGCGAGTTCTTTGTGGACGGCGCATACGTGCTCGAGGGTGAGGGCAAGACGCTGACACCCGGTCAGATGGTGGATTTTTACGCCGGCCTGGTGGAGCGCTACCCCATCGTGAGCATTGAGGACGGGATGGCCGAGGAGGACTGGGACGGGTGGGTGGCGCTTAACAGGAGGCTCGGGGATAACGTGCAACTGGTGGGAGACGACCTGTTCGTCACCAGTGTAGAGAGGTTGAAACGGGGAATCGAGCTCGGCGCCGCCAACTCAGTACTGATAAAACTCAACCAGGTTGGCACACTCACCGAAACCCTTCAGACCATAGCGTTGGCCCGGGAGGCCGGCTACAGCGCGGTGGTGTCGCACCGCTCCGGGGAAACAGAGGACAACACTATCAGCGACCTGGTGGTGGCCACCCGGTTGGGTCAGATAAAGACGGGCGCCCCCTCCAGGGGGGAGAGGGTGTCGAAGTACAACCAACTGCTCCGCATAGAGGAGAGCCTCGCCGAGGACGCGAAGTTCCCGGGGGCGGCCGCACTTTCGGTCAAAGTAAAGGAAGCGCCGCCCGAAACCCCGGGGCCGCGGCCGGCGTGGGAGGTCGAGAGGTAACGCGGGAGAAAAGCATGGCACCCGGTGGGGGCAAACCCAGGACGAAGATAGTATGCACGGTGGGGCCGTCGTCACGTGAAGCCGGAACACTTAAGCGCATGGCGGATGCGGGGATGGACCTGGCAAGGGTGAACACCGGGCACTGCGATATCGACGAGATGCGCGAGTACATCCAGGTAGTGAAAAAGCTGAAAAGTGAGAAGGGCCGGCGGGTTGGGGTAATGCTGGACCTTCAGGGGCCGAGGCTCCGGGTCGGATCGATCAAGGGGTCGAACGTGGAGCTTCACCCCGGCCGGGAGTTCGTTATCTCCACAAAGCAGAAGAGAGGGGACGCGGAGTGCGTGTCGGTTTCCTACCCGGACCTTCCCGGGGACGTAAAGCCGGGCGATGCCGTACTCATGGACGACGGGCTGATAAGAATGTACGTAAAGGACGTGGCGGAGACTGAGATCCTGTGCGATGTTGTCGAGGGAGGGACACTTCTGCAGGGAAAAGGGATAAACTTCCCCGACTCCAACCTGCGGCTTTCCGCGTTTACCGAGCGCGACAGGCGATACCTGGAGGCAGGCCTGGAGGCGGGGATCGACTGGGTGGCCCAGTCGTTCGTAAGGACGCCGGACGACGTGTGGGAGTTAAAGGAGGCCATCCGGTCGCTGGGCGGCCAGGTGCCGGTGATGGCGAAGGTGGAGAAGCGGGAAGCGGTAGAGAAGATCGACTCCATCCTGGAGATCGCGGACGGGATAATGGTGGCCCGGGGGGACCTTGGGGTAGAGATGAACCCCGAGGACGTGCCGCTGGTCCAGAAGGAACTGACTGCAAAGGCGCTCAGGGCGACCCGGCCGGTCTTGATCGCCACCCAGATGCTGGAGTCCATGGTCGACCATTCTCGACCCACACGTGCAGAGGCCAGCGATGTCGCAAACGCTATCCTGGACGGGACCGACGCGGTCATGCTCTCGGCGGAAACCGCGATCGGAGCGTATCCGGTCGAGTCGGTCGAGATGATATCGCGGGTGGCGGCCAGAGCCGAGGAGGCGATCGACTACGGCCGGTTGCTGGAAGACCGGGGCCGATGGGCGCACCGGAGCGTGGCGGACGCCATAGGCTTCTCCGCCTGCAAGATAGCGGCGGACTTGAGGGCCGACGTTATCATCCCCGTTACCCGCTCGGGGTACACCGCCATGGTGGTCGCAAGGAACCGGCCACGGGCGAGGATTGTCGCGGTGAGCCCTAACAGAGAGGTCGTGAAGAGGATGTCCCTGGTCTGGGACGTCAGCGTTCTGGTTATGCCAGCGACCGGGGACAACCTGTGGCAGACGGCGAGGCACGTGGCCCGCGTGTGTGCCCAGAACGGGTTTGTAGCCAGCGGTGACCTGGTGGTGATAACCGGAGGTTTCCTGGAAGAGGAAGCGGGCACCACCAACGTGGTGCATGTACATACGGTGGAGTGACCCAGAGATGAAGAAAGAGCCGGCAGGCAAGAAAAAACGGAGGGAGTACCGCAGGCCCCCCAAGGGGACAAAGCACCGGAAGGTGAGCGCTGCTCCGCGGGCCGGATCCCGCGGGACCTCGAAAGGAACGGCCTCCATGGGGAAGAAGAAGCCGTCCCGGAAGGTGAAGAACCCCGGTGGGAAACAAAAACGGGCGCCGGTACTCCGGCGGATCCCGAGAGTATCGGCCCGGATGGTGATACTGGCGATACTCATGGTTTTTTTCATCACGATCGCGATCGGGCCGGTTTCGAGGAACCTGGAGGCGACCGCGAGGCTGAAGAGGAAGGAAGCGGAACTGGCGGAACAGAAGGCGGCCACGGCGTCGCTGGAGAAGGAGGTACAGGAAGCACGCTCTCTCGAATACGTGGAGAGGGAGGCAAGGCGACAGAGGATGGTCGCCCCCGGAGAGGTTCTGTACCTTGTTACGACGGAGGAGCGCGATACGGAGGTCGAGTACCGGGTCAAGAACATACAGTCCATGGACGAGGCATGGGAGCGGGTCAGAAGGATGCTGAAATGCACTCACGCAGAGGAGCCACAGTGACGCCGTGTGCTAGAATAGTGCTGGTTCGCCGGTTCTCACGGGAGTGGGCCGATAGGGATGGCTGAAACGTAATGATTTATCAGCGAAGCCTGAGGAGTTGTTGTCCGGGTTCAGGGATCTTCCCGGGGAGTGAGTGTAGTGGAATGTGAGAGGCATCCGGGACAGGAAGCAATCGGCAAGTGCCTGGAGTGTGGGGGTGGGATTTGCTCCAAGTGCGTCGAGGAGACCGACCAGGTCTTGAGATGCCCCGTTTGTCACCAGAAGGAAGTGGAACGAATAGCTTCCTTGATGGCATCGGCCCCGAGCAAGGCTCCGAAGGCGCGTCGGGAGAAGAAGCCGAAGAAGTCCAGGGGAAAGCCCTCCAGGAAACGTAAAGGGAAACCCGAGGAGCCCGCGGCGGTTCCCGCGCCCCCACAGGAAATCTCCCCGGAACAGGCAGAGGTGCCCCTACCGGCTGCTCCACCGGCCGCGGAGGCGCCCGCCGCGACACCGCTGACGGAACCGCCACAGGCGTTGGAGGTCCGCGAGGTAGCGGAGGCGCCTCCGCATCTCAAGACACCCGAGGTTCCCTCGGGCCCCCTGGTAGCGGGTCCCACAGCGGACTTCGACGAGTTGATGGAAGCCGGCGAGGAACCGATCAAGGGGAAAGCGCCAGGAGCGCCATCCCCCGTCTACAAGGCACCACCCGAAGTGGTCGCGCCGGTAGCGCCACCACCGGCCTACCTGGAGGCACCACCCCTCGCGGCGCCACCAGTGGCGGCGGGAGTCCCACCGGCACCAGGGGTCGAAGCACCACCTGCGGTTGGAGAGTTCGGCGTTCCGGTAAAGACAAAGGGCAAAGCGAAGAAGCCACCCAGGGCCAAGAAAGAGAAACCACCCAGGGCGAAAAAGGAAAAGAAGCCAAGGAAGCCCAGGAAGGGCGAGGCACCGGTCGCGCCGGCAGCGCCACCACCGGCCTACCTGGAGCCGGTGATGCCGGAAACGCCGGCAGTGAAGCCACCTCCGATATTTGAAGCAGCCCCACCACCTGAAGTGGTCGCGCCGGCAGCGCCACCACCGGCCTACCTGGAGGCACCACCCCTCGCGGCGCCACCAGTGGCGGCGGAAGTCCCATCGGCACCAGGGGTCGAAGCACCACCTGCGGTTGGAGAGTTCGGCGTTCCGGTAAAGACAAAGGGCAAAGCGAAGAAACCACCCAGGGCCAAGAAAGAGAAACCACCCAGGGCGAAAAAGGAAAAGAAGCCAAGGAAGCCCAGAAAGGGCGAGGCACCGGTCGCGCCGGTAGCGCCACCACCGGCCTACCTGGAGGCACCACCCCTCGCGGCGCCACCAGTGGCGGCGGAAGTCCCATCGGCACCAGGGGTCGAAGCACCACCTGCGGTTGGAGAGTTCGGCGTTCCGG
>JAHIMR010000068.1 GCA_018896525.1 Actinomycetota bacterium | reverse complement strand
AACCGCATGAAGTGCGGTATCGGCAAGTGCGGCCGCTGTAACGTCGGCCACCTCTACGTCTGCAAGGACGGCCCCGTGTTCAGTTACGCCACCCTCAAGGAGATCCCCGAGGCGTTCGCCTGATCCCGTGCAAACTATTTGCGTTACCTTCCCCCGTAGCGCTGGCATCTTGCCGGCATCCGGGCCCCTCCCCTCCGGTCCTTCCCCCGTAGCGCTGGCATCTTGCCGGCATCCGGGCCCCTCCCTTCCGGTCCTTCCCCCGTAGCGCTGGCATCTTGCCGGCATCCGGGCCCCTCCCTTCCGGTCCTTCCCCCGTAGCGCTGGCATCTTGCCGGCATCCGGGCCCCTCCCCTCAAATCGTTGGGGGTGGCCCCGACTACCTTGATGGGAGACTCACGCATCATCTTCGGATTTCGCAGACATCCAGGGGCCACCCGCACTCCAGGTTCTTTCCGCGTGCGCTTTCCCTGAAGCCGCTCCCAGCGGCGGGAGCAGGAACTCGCGCAAATGCGAGAGAACGTCCAGTAGTTCCGGCACGCCCTGTTCAAGGCCGCTCTTACGGATAAACGCCTTCCACTGGACGGATTTCATATCGTCCTGTCCGAACTCCTCCGTCAGCGCGAGCGGAGTTTCGCTTGGAATCCCGGTCCCGCGCCTCGTGAAAGTCGCCTTGATCGCCCGGGTGAGGGTAGCGCCGTTAAACTCGAAATCCCGCGCCAGCACGTATAGGTCGTAGAAGTCCTTCATCCGGCTGTTGGCGATACCCAATATGACCATGGCCTGGAGTTTCTCGGCGACGACCGTCTCGCGCGGGCAGGCGCGGATACGCGGCGCCGGAAAGTCCAGGAGCGTGGGATAATTGATCTTCCTGGCCCTGGGCGTCAGCACGTCCCCAAATCCGATGTCCACTTGGATGGTGATACGGGCCTTGCCAAGAAAGGCCGTCAGCGTGACGCGCTGTCCGTGATATTCGTGTTCCTCGCGGATCGGTGTGGCCTTCACGCTATCGGCTCTGAATTCCAGCCCATCCGGTTCAACTCCAACGGCGCAGACGTTCCGAAATACTTCCGTAAGCCGCTCACTGGAGTCTTCGCCATAGCCAAGGAAATCCATGTCAACGGTTGGTCTATGCGACTGACCTGTCCATGCCATGAATAGCATAGCTCCCTTGAGAACGAAGTCCCCGGCGTATTCCGAGACGGAGAGGCGATAGAGAAGCCGCTCGTTGGCGTAGCACGTCCAGACCAGGTTGGCGTCGTCCCCGGTTTCACGAATGATATTGAGCAACCGCCGGCGAACCGAGGCCGCGACGTTCGCTGGTTGGCCCCTGGTCATACAATTGCTTCCATGTATGGGCGCATGATCTTCGTTACCCGGCAGACCTTCGCATACCGCCACATCTCATCGGTTGTGCATTTACGTCCACGAATCACCTCGCGCAAAGCCTCGAGTGCAACATCCAGCCCAATTTTGTTCCTGTACTTGAAACAATCCGCCACGGTCTTGGCGGGGTTGAATATCCTGACGCGCACGCCCTCGATGATGTGCTCATCGATGCCTTCGGTGAGGGCCTCGCCGGAGAAGCGCACGATCCGCATCCTGGGGTTCCTGGCCTGAGGATGCGCGGCTCGTCGGTCAATGGCCATCCACACTTCATAGGGCGCCTGTGTTCCGATCTCGTAAAAGCGCAACGCGGATAGCAAGCAGATCACGCCCTTGGGAACCGCTTTCCCTGCCTGTGCCAGCCCATGATGTATGGTTACCTCCGCGTCGGGAAGCATGTAGAGTCCCCGTCCGACACGAAAAAGCTTGCCTTCCGCGCAAAGCTGCCTGATGTATTCGTGGTGAATTCCCTGGGAACGTACCTCCTTGGTGCTCACAATCCCTGAATTGCGAGCCAGTTCCAGTATCCGTTGTACCTTGTCATCGCGATTCTTCATATGCGTAATTATAGACACTTCTTAATATATGTCAATACATCTGCAAGATGTGTCTCACGGTAACTCGGGCGCCAATTTGCGCAATTAGCGACTCTTATCCATAAGTACGTAGGTTCTTATCAGTATTGGCCGCTTACCCTTATGGGGTCTCGCGGGTTGCTCCGGAGGGAGGAGGAAGAGAGAGGATAGGCTGTGGGATTGCCGAGGTATCGGTACCCGGAGGCGACCTCAAAGACCGTGACTCTGCTAATATCATTAGCAGAAAGGTGATAGGTGAAAAGCAAGAAGAAGAACACGCAAACACGTCCGGCCCGGCCGAGATGGAAGTGGCTCTACATCCTTTTCAGCGTCGGCTGCCTTGGCTGGCTGGTGGCGCGGACCGGGCGTAAGCCGTCCCGCTTCAGCTATCCCTGCCAGCAGGCGGCGGCGCTCCACTCCGCCTGGCTCATTCCCGCCGCGGGGCTGCTGCTGGCCAGGTCGGTCCGCTCAACGCGGGTCCGGCAGGCGCTCTCGGCTGTGCTTATGGTAGCAATGCTGGCGTTCCTGGCGGTAGGCCTGGGAGGAGACCCTCCGGCTGTCGCGGTCGGTGAGAGCGCGGGTGACCTGGCGAGGTCGCGAGCCGTGGCTTCCTCGATGACCCCCGCGGCGTGGAACGGCGGCCAGGCCGACGGAAACCACGACATAGCAGTCGTAAACCACGTCCCGGCCCCCTCCGGCGGCCCGCATCACAGCGGCGTCGATGCCCTGGTGCACCTGCTGGCCGAAGGCGGTGTACACTTCTTCCGGAGCGACGCCGACGCGTTCTGCGCCGCCCCCGACGGGATAATCGCCCCCGACGACGTGGTGCTCCTCAAGGTGAACGCCGCGTTCAGCGAGCGGGGGATGACCAACACCGACGTGGTGAAAGGCCTCATCGCCGCCGTCCTCGAGCACCCCGGCGGGTTCACCGGGGAGGTTGTGGTGGTGGAGAACTGTGAGGGAGGCCCCGACTACACCCACCAGTACAACAACGCGGATAACATCTACCAGTCGTTGGAGGCGGTGGTGGACTCGTTCGGCGACCCCTCCCGCGTTTCCTCGTCGAGCTGGTGGTCGTTCACCGACAATATGGTCGGCGAGTTCGATACCGGCGATTACAACCAGGGGTACGTCTGGGTGGGAAACAACGTCTCCTACCCCAAGTTCGCAACCGGCCGCGGCACCTGCATATCCCTCAAAAACGGCATCTGGAATGGCTCATCCTACGACAAGAGCCGCATGAAACTGATAAACGTACCGGTCCTCAAGAGCCACAACTCCACCGGGATAACCGCCTGCCTGAAGAACTTCATGGGGGTGCCCAGCATCCACAGAACCACCAACGTCCACCCTGACCTGGTCTACAGCGGCTTCATGGGCCGGATGATGAACCAGGTTATCTACCCCGACCTGAACGTGCTGGACGCCATCTGGGTGAGCCCGTCCCACCCCCAGGGCCCCTCGGGCCCGTACTCCCTGGCGGTGCGCACTAATATCCTGCTTGCCGGAGTGGACCCGGTGGCCCTCGATTACTACGCGGGCAGGAACATCCTCTACCCGGTGAGCGGTTACGGGCGCCACGACCCGGACACCCCGTTTTCCGAGAGCACCAACCCATACCACGACGGGACCCGCAACTTCGGCTACCCCTACAACGCCCTCCGGATTATGCTTGACGCTACCGCGGGGGTTCTCCAGCAGGGAGGGCACGACGTCACCAGCGACCCCTCCCGGATGAACGTTCGGGTGCGGGACCTTAGCCGCGGCCTCGGCTGGTCCGGAGGGCACTGCGTAAGCGGGGTCCGCGAGCCCTCAAGCGAATGGCAGTTCGCCGAGGGTACAACCCGAAACGGGTTCGAGGAGTGGCTGACGCTCGAGAACCCCCAGGAGGAGACCGCCAACGCCCACCTCGCGTTCATGACCGGCGAAGGGGAAACATTCGACCTGGAGATGGCATTACCCCCCGGTTCGCGTGGGACCGTGCACGTAAACCGGGTCGTGGGGCAAGGCAGGGATGTTTCCTGCTCGGTCACCTCGGACAAGCCGGTGGTGGCGGAACGACCGATGTACTTCTCTTACGGAACCGGCTGGAGGGGCGGCCACGACGTTGCAGGGGCCGCGGAGCCTGCTGAAACCTGGTACTTCGCTGAAGGGTACACCGGCCCCGGCTTCGAGCAGTATGTTTGCGTCCTGAACCCCGGGGACGGGCCCGCCTCTCTCACGTTCCGCTTCCAGACCGAGGAGGAAGGAGAGATCGTCAGGGCGGGGCAGAGCGTTCCCGCGCGCACCCGGTCCACTTTCAAGATAAACGACCTGCTTGGCGCGAACTACCAGAACTCGCTGGTCCTGGAATCGGACCGCCCCGTGGTGGCTGAGAGGGCCCTTTACTTCGACTACCTGGGCAAAGGCGACCACCACTGGGACGGTGGCCACTGCGTGATGGGCGCGCCCGCCCTCTCACGTGAGTACTTCTTCGCCGAAGGCACCACTCGCGACGGCTTCGAGGAGTGGCTCACGTTTCAGAACCCCAACCCGTCCCCGCTTTCCGTCACCGCCACCTACCAGTTGGGGGAGGGCCAGGGAGACCCGGTCACCAGGACGTACACCGTGGGCGCGGGAAAGCGGTACACCGTGTTCGCGGCCGACGAGGTCGGCGCCGGGAAAGACGTCTCGGTCAAGCTATCCGCACCCGATGAGTTCCTGGCGGAGCGCTCTGTCTATTTCAAGTACCAGGGCTTCGGCGCCAACTGGCCCGACGGGCACTGTGTCATCGGGGTACCGGAGCGCTACGACGAGTGCTACTTCGCCGAGGGGTACACCGGTGGCGGTTTCCAGGAGTGGCTCTGCCTGCAGAACCCTGGGGACACCGACTCCACCGTGGAAGTCACCTACTACACCGAGGAAGAAGGGGCACTCCAACCAAGGTACATCACCGTCCCGGCTCGGACCAGGGTCACCGTCAGGGTCAACGACAACGCCGGTCCCAACCTGCAGCTATCCTGCCGCCTCAGGGTCACGAGCGGCCCCAAAGTAGTCGTCGAGCGCCCGATGTACTTCGACTACTGGTAGCCTCTCCCATCTGTAACCGTTCTTCCTTGAGTGCGCCAGCCCGCATCCGGGGAACGGATGCCGGCAAGGTGCCGGCGCTACGGGTCGAGGGCCTTCTTCCTGCCGGAGAAGAACATTATGGGGCCGACCTTCCTGGTGATGGAGTTCTCTATGCCGCGGGAATCGAGCGCGCCTATGAACTCCTCCTCGTTGTAGAAAGGCTTGGTGAACAGGCCCAGCATGGCGGCGAACCTGCCCACCAGTATATCGGTGAGCAGGCGCTCCCCCATGACATACAGGGAGCCGGCAAGCTTACCGCCGGGCTTCAGTACCCTGACCATCTCGTCCAGTGCGCTTATCTTATCAGGGAACGACCCGATGCCGTTCATCGTCATCACCCCGGAGAACGCCTCGTCCACGAACGGGAGCCGTGTGACGTCGGTCCTCACCAGCATTACGTTGCCGAAATCCTCCGCCCGCACCTTCTCCAGTGCGGACTCCAGCATCATGCGGTTGTGGTCGGCCGCGATGAACTCAAGGTTCGGCTGGAGGCTGTACTCCCCGGCGGTGAAAACGCCGGTGCCGACGGGGATGTCCAGGAAGTACCCCGGCTCGCAATCGGAGGCCACGCTGTCCAGTAACTCGAAGAGCAGGGGGATGAACTTGGTCGTGCCCCACATCGCCTTGATCATCAGGCGGTCGAAGGCGGTGGCGCCGGTGAGGTTCTTGTCGTAGGTACGGCCGGCAACCCGGTTGAAGGCCCTGTTCACCGACTTCTGCCTCCCGTCGCACTCCCCCCACACCAGGTCCGCTATCTCGCCCTTGACCCGGTATGTGTGAAGGACTTTTCCCTCGCAGCAGTACGAGAACACCCTGGGGCGGTAACGCATCTCCTCGCCGCAGGCGGGGCACCGCAACAGGTCGGCGAGTCTCTCATGGTT
>JAHIMR010000067.1 GCA_018896525.1 Actinomycetota bacterium | reverse complement strand
CCACAGGGTTCCGCTTAAGCGGTTTCGGGCTTGTGATCAGGCCTGAACCTGGTCCCGCCAGTCCGAGAACAGGGAAATCTGATTTTGCCGTGCCGGAAATTCAGTTAGATGCTATGCGTAGGGGTGGGGAAAGAGAGTACAATCACCCTATACCTATACATATATACTCTCGACTCGGTACGCATTTGCGGCTAATGCCCCCCCCTTGTGGGAGGGGGGGTTATACAAACCGGGGAGAATCTCCAGGGACAGGAGCCGCGCCTATAGGTGTCAGGGTAAATGATACAAGGCGACACTATACATACATATAGGTTCCCAGCCGCTCCCGACAGTCTCCCTCCAGGGGTTTACTTGAGGTAAACACGGCGGGGGTTTGTTGACTCTCCGTAACCCTTGAAGCTACCAGGGGGGTTCATTGTGTCCGTGAGGTTCACTTAAAAAAGGCTATTGTTGGATAGCATTATTGGTAATTATTGGTAATTGTTGTTGAGTTTGTGAGGGGTTTGTGTATCTTCATTGTGGGGGGGGTTCTCGCGGAAGTGTTCCCAGGAGGCGCAGAGGTCGGGGGCGTCTGGTAGAATGAGCAAGCAGTAAGGCAAACGGAAGGGGCATTATGAGAAGAGTGGTAGTAATTGGTGTTGTTGTCGCGGCTTTGCTTCTTGCTCTGATTGTGGTCATCGGTTGTGGAGGGGAGAAGGAAACAGAAAAGCAGATTGAACCTACAACGCAACCTGTTAGTGAGCCGGCTCGGGGTGAACTAACGGAAGGCCAAAAGAAAGAAATATATTACGCCATAACCGAAGAACAAGATAAGGTCACGATACAAGACCCCCCTCCCCCCGATTACCGTGAGCAAATGGACGCAATTAATGAGGCAATCTGTAGCCAGTACAACATAACAAAGGAAGAGCTACGCACAATTACTGCTAAGGGAGTACAGAACAACTGGCCCATTCCTCCACTGCCAGAGTAGCAGTCAATGAGGGAATGATGAGGCATGGGGTCTTTACGGAAAACAACAGACCGTGGAGAAGAGGCGGTAGCAGCCATCGTGATTGTTGAGCCCGACGGCGTCTCTGAGAAAGTTGGTCAAGAAATCGACAAGCAGCTTATGAGGTTCTCCGAGTTGCTACTTGTTCTTTCATCTGGAACGATAGCAGCCGTTGTGGTCTTCTTCACTAGCGTCGAGAAGAAAAATCTTTTAACAGTGGGAATAATATTCCTAGGTTTATCTATATTCATCGGACTCCTTTCGTTGGTTTTCTACCTCCTCGCCTTGTCATGGAATTATTACTATAGACTTGACCAGGGCAAAAAAGGGGAAGACAAGGAAGCCTGTAGATGTAAACAGGAATGCTATAAGTGCCTACTAAGGATAGCGCTTGGATTGCAGTCAGTGTTATTTCTTGCTGGAGAATGTCTTCTCTTTGTTTTCATTCGGGTTCGATAGTCTGTTGATGGGGGTGGGGCAACGTGAGAAAAAAGCCTGGATTCTACAAGGGGAAACACTACACGGAATATGTTGAAGCGATTACGTCCTTGAAACGCAAAGGCAGGTATGATGATGCAGAGAGCTTACTCTTGATGTTGCTAGACGCGACCGAAGAAGAAGATTGTGTTGAGCACATGGGAGTCGCCCCCTGGTACTATGAGCAACTAGCAATAATCTACCGCAAGCAATTGAGATATGCTGATGAAATCACCGTACTAGAACGCTTTGCCAAACAACGTCACGCCCCGGGAGTACAGCCCCCAAAGCTGATTGAAAGACTGAGCAAGGCAAAGGGGTTATTGGAGAAGCAACAACAAAGAAAAGACAAGTCACCGCCAGTTCTTTCAGCAAAGATTGCGGTTGGTATTGATTATGAGAAGATGGAACTTGGGGAGAGTGATATTCACGGCTTGAGGGTAGATACACAAGTGGGCGATCTAAAGAGTTCTACTTTTCACCCAGTAGATGCAGACGACTCAGATGAAAGAAACAAGAGGGGCAATAACTGACCCCCGCCCCGTTGTTTGATTCTCATAGAATAGCAGGGGCAATTAGTCGACTTGTAGTTGGTCTAGTCAGCCCAAATAACCCTGAAATCAAATAGATCGGCTTTTACAATAATTCGCCTCTTGTAATATTTCTCACTATCGCGGTAACAAAGTTTAGGCTTTCCTGTTCTAATATTACTCTCGAACACATCCCAGTGGACCACGGGGGGCTTGAAACTCGGGCTAGATTCCATCCGCTTACCAAGACTTGCTGTAATCTCTGGCCAGGAGTCCTCCACTAGCCGTTTAATGTCTAAAGGTGTATCTTTCTCTAGGGGCAACATCTGGAAATCTACTGTTTCTTCAACACAAGTAATCTTGCCAATTAGCAGTTCTTCACGTTCCACTTTCTCAGACCAGTTTTCATATGGAGGCCCTAGAAATATACCCGCGCCAATCCCGGTCAGTTCTGGTTTATTGAAATCATCCATTTCCATTTCATTACCCCCGCTTCATTGTTGATTCTTCTCTTTCCCCATCTTACATTTATCATACGCCAGTAGACAGAACCCTTCACCCCGGAGGGTTGCATCGCGTCCGTGGGGTTATTATTAACGGTGTGATAGGGGAGTATAGCTTTCCTACGGGGGGGGGTTGCCCCGCGTGAGGTGCCTGTTCCTCGGTGGAGACTCGGATATAGGCGGCTACCTTGCTCATTTCCCCCTCTCAATCAACTCCTCAAGAGCAGACTTCTCACCAGCGGGGGCAGGATTCATTTCCCGCAAGGTGGCAGACACGCCCGAAACCACGCCTTTCATTCTCGTAATATCGCCCTTCATCGCCTCAATGTTTATACATTGATCTGCTACCATGCCGTATATCAGGGCTTGCTTGTCCTTTATCTTGTCAAGTTGCCTTTCGACTGAAACCAACCTCCAGGCGAGAATAGCCACCCCTGCTACCAGCACCACCAGTAACCCAACCGTCACCCACGGTAACACCTTGTTCATACCTCCCCCTTCCTAACGAATTATTCTTGCCCCTTACTCCTCCCCCTCTTCCTTCTTCTTGGTGTTAAAGTGGAACGTTCTTGGAGGGGTGCGAGGGCCTACACCGTCGTACTTGGGGTAAACCGTACACACTTTCTCATCTTCGCTGAATATATAATACTTGGCATTCTCGATCGCCTTTTGGAATTCCTTCTGCGCCATCAACTGAGCGTATAGCACTGGGTTGTTCTTCTGCACTTCAGCTAAATATTCCGCGTTACGCACTGCTATCTTGAGGCGCAGCCATGGATAGAGAATATAGTCTAGCGGATTTAACATACTTGTCACCTTCCCATTGGCGATATTTGCCCGTGCTTCAAGAATTGTCCCCTTCAAAATTCTACCACGTTCTACCTATCTTCTACCCATTCAAGCCCTGTTAAGAATAAGTGATACAAGTTGATGAATAGTGCAGTTGGCGGTACCAAGGGAAAAACGGCAGTTGTGACACGTTGATAATCAGTGCGGGATACTGATAGATAGTACCTTCATTGCACTCGTAATGAGCAGGTCCGGGGTTCGAATCCCCGCGCCGGCTCCAGCGACCGTGGCGTAGAGTCACTGCAGCCACTTTCTCCCCTGTAGCGCCGGCAACCTGCCGGCTACCCCCGAAATACCTTGAAACGCGAATACAGTTGAGCTCGGGGACTCGCGGGTCTTTTTTTTGCTTTGAACGGGGCAACGTCTTATTATTCATTCAGTGCCTCGTTTCATAGATACGGTAGCAAGGAGAACAGATGCCTGGCGATGGGAAGCCCGAGGGAATCGGGTTTGACTCGTTGATGGAGAACGTCACCCTGGCGGCGATACAGGGGATAGACCGGAACGGCGTCATACTTCACTGGAACGCGGGGTCGGAGAAGCTCTACGGGTTCCCGGCCGCCGAGGCCGTGGGACAACGCCTCTCGGAGTTGATCATGTCCGGGACGGCTTCAGCCCAACTGGACCGCGCGCTTGGCGAGGCCTGGGAAAGTGGACGGGCGGTGCCTCCCTCCGCATGGCCGGTAACGAACAAGAAGGGGGAAAGGCTGTGGGTTTACACGACCCTTCTACCGGTGAGTAGAGAGGGGTCGGTGACCGAGGTCTTCTGCATGGGCATTGATATGACCGGCCGAAAACGCGTGGAGGAGAAACTGACCGGCGTTAACCGGCTTTACTCGGTGTTCCGCAAGACCGGTAAGGCTATCGTGCGTTGCCGCGAACCGGAGGAGCTGTACGAGCAGGTGTGCCGCATCGCGGTGGAGGACGGGGGCTTCCTGATGGCCTGGGTGGGCATTGTCGATCCCACCAACCAGCTCGTCATGCCGGTGGCCCACTGGGGCAGCGAGAAGGGTTACCTGGAGAAGAACCGCAACTCGATACTGGAGATCCCCGACGGTCTCGGGCCTACCGGCACGTCGGTGCGGGAGGACCGTTACGATATCTGCCAGGACATCGAGAATAACCCGCGCTTCGCCCCGTGGCGGGATGAGGCGTTGGAGCGGCGGTACCGGTCCAACGCGGCGTTCCCGCTCAGGATCGGGTCGGAGACGATAGGCGCCCTTACCCTGTACGCCGACCGCCCACGGTTCTTCGACTCTGAGCAGGTGGATCTCCTGGAGTCACTTGCCGAGGATATTTCCTTCGCCATCGAGGGCATGGACAGTGAGGAGCGTCGCAAGGGGGCGCAGGAGGCGCTCCGCCGCAGCGAGGAGTACTTCAGGTCGCTCATCGAAAACGCCCTGGATATCATATGCATCCTGGACAGCAAAGGGGCTATCAACTACACGAGTCCGTCCGTTGAGCGCCTGCTCGGCTACAAGCGTTCCGAGTTGCGGGAGAAGAGCATATTCGATTTTCTCCCCAAGGATGAGCCCCCGGGATTGACCGGCGCGCTCTCAAGGATAGTCGGGAACCCGGGCAGTATCGGCGATGCCGAGACCCTGTTCAGGCACAAAGACGGCTCCTGGCGTACGCTCGAAGCGGTGGGGAAGAGCTATACGGATGAATCGGGCAACGTGGGGGTCATACTGAACGCGAGGGACGTCACCGGCCGCAAGCGCATGGAGGAGGAGTTACGGAGGAGCGAGGAAACGCAGCGGGCACTGCTGAACGCGCTCTCCGATTCGGCTTACCTCATCGACGCGGAAGGGACGATCCTGGCGATCAACGAGATGGGCGCGATGGAGATGGGAGGAAAGGTCGATGACGTGGTAGGCGGTGACCTCTTCGAGATGATCACGCCCGAGGTGGTCGAGGAACGAAGGTTAAAAGCCGGGGAGGTCGTCTCCACCGCGCAGCCAATACGTTTCGAGAGCGAAATGAATGGGGCGTTCGCGGACATAAGCATCTATCCCATCGTGGACAAACTGGGGCAGGTATCACGGCTCGCCATTCTCTCCCGCGACATTACCCAGCGCAAGAAGGACGAGGAGGCACAGAGGAAGGACCGCGATTTCGTGTCCGCGGTCATCAACACCACCGGGGCACTGGTGGTGGTCACCGATAGCGAGGGTCGCATCATCCTCTTTAACAGCACCTGCGAACAGATCACCGGGTACTCGTTCAGTGAGGTGAGTGGCAGGCACACCTGGGAGGTGTTGCTCGTCCCCGAGGAGGTAGAGAGGATCAAGGAGATGTTCGCCGGGTTAGGGTCGGGCGAATACCCCGACAGCTACGAGTGCCACTGGCTGACCAGGCACGGCGCCAGGCGGTTGATCTCCTGGTCCAACACCGTCCTCCATGAGAAGGACGGTTCGATCGGGTTTGTCATAGGCACCGGGATAGACTTCACCGAGCGCAAGAAGGCGGAGGAGGCGCTGAAGGAATCCGTGGAGCAGTACAGAGCCATCTTCGAGTCCACCGGCACCGCGATGTGCATCATCGACGATAACGCCACAGTGACGTTCCTCAACCAGGAGTTCGAGCGGATGACCGGGTACAGCGCCAGAGAGGTCGAAGGCGAAATGGACTTCACTGGTTTCCTGGCGCCGGATGACAGGGAGGAGTTTCTGAAGCATCACCGGGACACGCGGGAGGTGCGGAGGAACGTGCCGGTGCACTTCGAGTGCGAACTGATGGACAAGCGCGGCAACGCCCTGAGCATGTTCGCCAATATGGGGTTTATACCGGGAAGGAACTCGAGCGTACTGTCGTTGGTGGACCTCTCCAAGGAGAAAGGGTACGAGCGCGACCTCCAGGAAACCGCAGAACGCCTCAGGCACTTCCTGACGGTTGCCTCCCACGAGTTGCGTCACCCGGTGACGGTGGTCAAGGGGTACGCCACCACCCTCGCCGAGTATATGGAGGAGATGCCCCGCGAGCTGATTCTGGACCTGCTGGGCGACATCAACAGCGCCGCCAACCGGCTCACCCGCTACGTTTCGGAACTGATGGACGTTTCCCGCGTCGAGGAGGGACGTTTCCCCATCGAGCGAAAGGCGGTTGACCCGGCGCAACTGCTGAGGATGAGTATTGAGGACATGCGCATGATGGAAATCCAGAATGAGTTCGCGGTCAAGGTCGACCCGGGTTGCGGGCTTATGAACGTGGACCCGGGGAAGTTCGTGCAACTGATGGTTATACTCCTTGAGAACGCGGTTCAGTTCTCCCCACCGGGATCCAGGGTGGACATCGAGGTCGGGAAGCGGAACAGGGGGTTCATTGTAGACGTCAAGGACCAGGGTGTCGGGATAACGGAGGAGGACCAGGATAGCGTTTTCGACCGTTTTTTTCAGGTGGAGGAAACAATACACCACTCGACGCCGGGCATCGGCCTGGGACTCTACATCGCCAGGGAGATCATCAGGGGGCACGGCGGGGAGATTCACTGCAGGCCCCGCGAGGGGGGCGGTACCGTTTTCCGCTTCTCTATTCCCTGAGGCGTGAAACAAGGTCCTCTCGGGAGCATGGGCTCTGGGCACTAAGTAACAATGAAGGAAGTCGATGAGGGATGAGGGGGGCCTGAGGGGCAAAGCCCTTGACACCATCAAGCGCTACCGGATGCTGTCGCCCGGCGACAGGGTAGTGGTTGGCGTATCCGGTGGCGCGGACTCGGTTGCCCTGCTCCTTTTCCTGAGTGGCCTGTCCGGCACAATCCCTCTTGACCTTCATGTTTTTCACCTGGACCACATGTTGAGGGGGCCCCAGTCCGCGGGTGACGCGGAGTTCACCGGGTGCCTCGCGGAGGAACTGGGACTCCCCGCCCGGCTCGAGGCGGTGGACGTGCGCGAGGTCACCAGTGATTGGGGCCGCTCTCCCGAGGATGCCGCACGTATGGTCCGCATCGGGCGACTGCTCGACTATGCCCGGGAGGTGGAAGCGGACGCCGTGGCGTCCGGCCATACCGCGGATGACCAGGTCGAGACCTTCCTGATGCGCGTAATACAGGGCGCCGGGCTCACCGGACTCGGTGGCATCTCGCCCGTATCGGGGCTGATCGTGCGGCCGTTGATCAACGTCTGGCGGTGGGAGGTGGAGGAGTACTGCTCCCGGATGAACGTTGTGCCACGGCGCGACTCCAGCAACCTGGACAGGAAGTATCTCAGGAACAGGATCCGGCTTGACCTGATCCCTTACCTTGTAGATAAGTACGGGTCCGGGGTGAAAGAGGTCATCTGGCGCGAGGTCGAATCGCTTGCCGTTGACCGGGAGTTCATCGAGCGCCAGGTCGCGGACGCGTTCGACCGCGCCGCCGAGGTTGGAGGCGGGGAAGTAAGGATAGAGATAGAGGCATTGATGTCGTTGCCGGAATCGCTACGCCGGGGGATTGTGAGGAAGGGGTGGGCGCGGCTCATGCCCTTCGAGAGCAACCTGTCCTGGCGGCATATCGCGGATATCCTCGAGAAGGTGGCCGGTGGAGCGACCGGTGCCCGGCTCGACCTGCCCCGCCGCGTGGAGGTCGAGCGGGAGTACGGGCAACTTGTTCTGAGACGCTCCCTTCCTCGGGGGGAAGGTCGGGATGGGGGGGCCAACGATGACGTTGTTATTCACGTCCCGGTACCGGGGAGCGCGCGACTGCCCGGAGCGGGCATGACCCTCCAGGCGAGCTTTGTCGGCGCAGGCGAGATGGAGTTGGACCAGGGACCTCTTGTTGAGTTTGTCCGTTCCGACCTGGCGCTCCCGCTGGAGGTGAGGGCCCCGCGGCCCGGTGAAAGGTTTCATCCGCTGGGCTCACCGGGCAGAAGGAAGGTCTCAGATTTTCTCATCGATATGAAGGTTCCCCGCCGCAGGAGGCGGGAATGCCGGCTGGTGCTGTCCGGAGGAGAGGTGGTGTGGCTCGCCGGCTACCGGCTGGACGAGCGTTTTCGTCTCCGCCCCACGGACAGTAAGGCCCTGCGGTTGATTCTGTACCGTGACCGCGAATATGATGGGAGCGGATAACGACCTGCTACAGAGAAGGAGAGGACGTTGGCTGAGCCGGAGATAGAAGGCACTTTATTCACCGGGGAGCAGATTAAGGCGAGGGTCGACGAGCTGGCGCGGAGAATCAGTGATGATTACAGGGGGAGCCGGCTCCTGCTGGTGGGAATCCTCAAAGGCGCGTTTGTTTTCCTGGCCGAACTGGCCCGGGAACTGGATATCGAGGTGGAGTTTGATTTCATGGCGCTGTCTTCCTATGGCTCGATGACCAAGACCTCCGGGGTGGTACGGATACTGAAGGACCTGGATACCGATATTACCGGTAGAAACGTGGTGATCGTGGAGGACCTGATAGATACCGGGCTGACGCTCAACTACCTGCTGAGGAGTCTCGAGGCGAGGGGCCCGGAGTCGGTCGAGATATGCGCGCTGCTCAACAAGCGCGTCGCCAACAAGGTGGAGGTTCCCATAAAATACGAGGGATTCTCCATCCCCGATGTGTTCGTTGTCGGTTACGGGATGGATTACGCCGAGCGCTACCGCAACCTGCCGTACATCGCCGGGATGAAGAGACAACCCTGACCAAATGACGCACTGGTGACAGGCACCAGTGCGTCATAATCCCCCTCTCCCCAAAACGCACCTCAGGGGCCAGGCCCCATACGTGCGTTTATATTAGGCAAGCTGCGGTACTGCAACGCAAGAGTGACCCCAAGACGATAGTCAAGCCAAGCTGTCGTACAGTTGTGGTAAAATGTACTCAACTGAGGAATCCAGGTAAGCCGACCTGTATCTGTCGGCTTTTTATTAACCGGGAAAGATGCCGATGAAAAAATATGCAAAGACAGCCGTTTTCTGGCTGGTAATCTTGTTTCTGGTGATAATGCTGATAGTTAACCCGCCGTGGGAACAGCCTCCCAAGGAGGAGTCGTTCACTTGGTTCATGGGGCAGGTCGACAAGGATAAGGTAAAGACGGTCACCATCTACAACCAGGACCAGAAGCTCGATGGCGAACTCCGTAACGGCGAGAAGTTCAAATCGGCCTTCCCTGCCGAGTTCGATATCGCCGGCGCGCTCGGGGATAAGAAGGTGGAGATAGAGGTCGATCCCCAGACGGGTACCAGCGTTCTTATGGTATTCATCAATATCCTTCCCATTCTCCTGATGGTCGGGCTGATCCTCTTCTTCATGCAGCAGATGCAGGGCGGGGGAAACCGGGTGATGTCGTTTGGTAAGAGCAAGGCGAGGCAGATAACAAAGGACATGCCCAAGGTCACATTCGAGGATGTGGCGGGGGTTGACGAAGCGGTAGAGGAACTGATGGAGATAGAGGAGTTTCTGGAGAACCCTGTCAAGTTCCAGGCCCTGGGGGCCAAGATACCCAGGGGCGTCCTGCTGTACGGGCCTCCCGGAGCGGGAAAGACGCTGCTGGCCAGGGCGGTGGCCGGCGAGGCGGGAGTGCCGTTCTTCAGCATTTCCGGGTCCGACTTCGTGGAGATGTTCGTCGGGGTTGGAGCGGCACGGGTGCGTGATCTCTTTGAGCAGGCCAAGGCCAACGCCCCCTGTATTATTTTCATGGACGAGATCGACGCCGTGGGAAGGCAGCGCGGCGCTGGACTCGGAGGGGGGCACGACGAGAGGGAACAGACCCTTAACCAGTTGCTGGTGGAGATGGATGGCTTTGAAACCAAGGCGGGGGTTATCATGATAGCCGCCACCAACAGGCCGGACATACTCGACCCGGCGTTGCTGCGCCCGGGGCGTTTCGACCGGCAGATCGTGGTGGATCGGCCGGACCTCGTAGGCCGCAAGGCGATCCTGCGCGTTCACACCAAGGGCAAGCCCCTGGCCCCCGAGATCGATATCGATGTCCTGGCCCGGCGCACACCCGGCTTTACCGGCGCCGACCTGGCCAACATGGTGAACGAGGGTGCCCTCCTTTCGGCCCGCCACGGCAAGAAGATAATAGACATGATCGAGTTGGAGGAGGCAATCGACCGCGTCATTGCCGGGCCGGAGAAGAAGACCCGGCTTATCGGTGAAAAGGAAAAGGAGATGATCGCCTTCCACGAGGCGGGCCACGCCCTGGTGGCACACACCCTACCAAACGCGGACCCGGTTCACAAGATATCTATCATACCGAGGGGACGGTCGCTGGGGTACACCCTGACGTTGCCGGTCGAGGACAAGTACCTGGTCACAAAATCGGAGATGGTGGACGAACTGGCGATGTTGCTGGGTGGGCGGGTCGCCGAGGAACTGGTGTTTGGAGAGATAACCACCGGAGATCAGAACGATATCGAGCGGGCGACTAAGGTCGCCAGGCAGATGGTCATGGAGTACGGCATGAGCGAGAAGGTGGGCCCTATCACCCTGGGGCACAAGCAGGAGCAGGTGTTCCTGGGCCGTGACTTCCAGGTCGAACCCAACTACTCCGAGGAGATCGCTTTCCTGGTGGACCAGGAGGTCCGGCGCCTGATAGACGATGCCTACCAGGAAGCGAAAAGGGTGATAACAAACCAGAGGGAACGGCTGGACGTTATCGCCAGGATCCTGATTGACAGGGAGACTGTGGACAAGGAGGAACTTACACGGCTTCTGGAGGAGGACCCCAGGGAGGTCTACAGGGACTTCCTTGCGGCCAAGGAGGCCGAGGAGGCGAAGGACGAGCCGCCCCCCAACGTCAAGGAGCGAAAGGCAAAGGGCCGGAAGGGCGCCAAGCTGGGTACGCCGCCGAAGCCTGAGGTCCAGGCGGAGTAGCGAAGCCAAAGCGTGATACGGGGAGGTCCCCGATTGGACGATGACAAGATAAAGAAAGCGGTTACGATGATCCTCGAGGCGATAGGCGAGGATCCCGAGAGGGAAGGCCTGGTTCATACCCCCGAACGGGTGGCCAGTATGTACCAGGAGATATTCTCGGGTTTCAAACAGGACCCCCTTGACATACTCAAGGTCCTGTTCGCTGAGAAGCACGAGGAGATGATCATCGTTAAGGATATTCCTCTCTACTCCATATGCGAGCATCATCTCATGCCTTTCATCGGCAAGGCGCACGTCGCCTATGTCCCCGGAGATTCGGGACAGATTACCGGGATAAGCAAGCTGGCCCGGGTGGTGGATGTCCTTTCCAAAAGGTTGCAGGTCCAGGAACGGCTCACCACCCAGGTCGCGGACGCGCTAATGGACGGCCTTGACGCCCTGGGAGCGCTGGTGGTGGTTGAGGCGGAGCACCTCTGCATGTCGATGCGAGGCGTCAAGAAGCCGGGGACGGTTACCGTGACCTCCGCGGTCAGGGGCATATTCTACAGAAGTCCCGCGAGCAGGGCTGAAGCGATGTCTCTCCTGATGGCCAGGTAAGAAACCGCCACCCCCGGGGCAAGACCCCTCCCTCAATAATTAACAATAACCACAAAATGACGCATTGGTGACAGGCACCAGTGCGTCATTTTGCAACAGCCCGGGGCAATGGTAATCTTTCCCCTAAGCGATAACGTAAAGCAGGGAGTGGCCAAACGCATGTCAGAGGTCAGCGGAAAACAGAGCAGGTTCAACACGCGCCTGGTGAGGGTCGAGGATCACGACGACGCCCGCAGACTGCTCGGCGACCTTGGGTCTGACCCGGCCGGCGTGGCGATAATGAGTAGAAAGATGCTGCACCTGGTTGTCGCGGTAGATAACATCCAGGCCCGTGCCGCTAATATCCTCAAACAGGTAATGCTCTCCAAGGGGGGGGAGTGTGCTACTCCCAGGAATGTCATTTCCAGGAACACCGAACCGGTCCAGGTGGTGTTGATGGGTACGGTATCCCAGTTTCAGCGGGCTATAAAGAACCTGGCCATGCAGCCGTTCGGCCTGCGGGACCTCGGGAAGGAACTGGAGGAGTTGCTGGGCCGGGTGCTCTCCGTTGCCGACGGGCCACGCGAGATGGCCGCCGGTTCACATACGCTTCGCTTCGGGGAGCGCACCCTGATCATGGGGGTCCTGAATGTCACGCCGGACTCGTTCTCCGACGGAGGCGCTTACGGCACAGTCGAGGACGCCCGTGATAGGGCACGGGAGATGATCAAAGCGGGCGCGGACATAATCGACATAGGTGGGGAGTCAACGCGCCCGGGCGCGGCCCCGGTCGGCCTCGAGGAGGAGGCCGGCCGCACGATTCCGGTGATCGAGGCGCTGGCGGGTGAGGTCACTGTTCCCATCTCTATCGACACCTACAAGTCCGAGATCGCCCGCCGGGCACTGGACGCCGGCGCCTCGATACTCAACGACATAAGCGGCTTGAGGTTCGACCCTCCGATGATCGGGCTTCTGGCCGAGCGTAAGGTGCCGGTGATAATAATGCACATGCAGGGGGCCCCCAGGGACATGCAGGAGGAACCCACCTACGACGACGTGGTCGGCGATATCATCGGTTTCCTGCGCCGGCAGGCCGAGGCGGCCCTCGGGGGAGGGATCGAGGCGGGAAAAATCATGATCGACCCCGGCATCGGTTTTGGGAAGACGCTGGAGCACAACCTGGAGATAATGCGCCGCGCCGACGAGTTCAGTTCCCTTGGCTATCCCCTGGTACTGGGGACCTCCCGCAAGAGGTTTATCGGAGCGGTCCTCGACCGGCCGGTGGGGGAGCGACTGCTGGGTACCGCGGCGACCGTCGCGTTCGCTATTTCCCGGGGGGTGGACGTGATAAGGGCCCACGACGTCGAGGAGATGTCCGAGGTCGTGAGGATGGCCGACGCGATGTGCGGCAAAAGCCGCTCCATGTGGAGGGAGGATGGCGGTGCATAAGATAATCGCCCGGGACATCCGGGTGTTCGCGCACCACGGGGTGTTGCCCCGGGAGAAGAGGGAGGGGCAGGAGTTCCTGATAGATATCGAGATCGAGCTCGACGCCGGGGCCGAGCCGGAAGATGACGACCTGTCCTCCACCATTGATTACGCCGTGGTGGTTGATGAGGTGGCGTCGCTGGCAACCGGCGAGAGGTACGACCTGGTAGAGACCCTCGCGTCCCGAATAGTCGACCACCTTCTCTCCCTCGGAGGTGTGGCGCGGGCGGGAGCGACCGTGAAGAAGCCCCAGGCACCCCTCGCGGTCGAGGTGAGATGGGTGGGCGTCACCGTCACCGGGGAACGTGAAGGCAGGCCGGGGGAAGGCGGGGGTGGCCGGTGAGTACGGTTTACCTGGGGGTCGGCTCGAACCAGGGGGACCGCCTGGTGTTCCTGCGGGCGGCGGTAGAGTGCCTGGAGGAGGAAGACGGCGTTACCGTTGTGGCTACCTCCAGTGTCTACCGGTCCGAGCCGGTGGGGCTGACCGACCAGCCGGAGTTCCTCAACGCGGTGGTCGTTGTCGACAGTACCCTCTCCCCGCGCGGCCTGCTGGAACTGGCGCGGAGGATAGAGGACTCAAACGGCAGGCGCAGGCGGCAGCGCTGGGGGCCACGCACCCTGGACGTGGATATCCTGCTCATTGACGGCGTCGAGGTGGACGAGCCGGACCTCACCGTGCCCCACCCGGGGCTCACCGAGAGAAGATTTGTCCTGGAACCCATGCTGGAGGTGGACCCCGACGTCTCACTCCCCGACGGGACCCCGCTCCGGGAGGTCCTGGATGGAATCGGGGGCGGCCAGGCGGTATGGATGGAGGGTGGACTGTGACCGGCATGGAAGAGCCCGGCAGGAAGGTGGCGGTAATAGGGGCGGGGAAGGTGGGCACCGCCATGGCGAGCGCCCTTTCCTCCGCGGGTTATCGGCTGGTGGGCGTGTCGGACAGGGACCCTGATGCCCGGCACAATGCCGCGTCACTACTGGACATGGAACCGTACGCCGATTCGCCGGAGGCCGCGCGCTCGGCCGACATCGTGCTGATAACCACGCCCGATGGGGCGATTGAGGAAACGTGCCGCGAGGTGTCCGCGTCGATCGATGTCCGGGGTAAGAGGTTTATTCACATGAGCGGGGCGTTGTCTCTCGACGCGCTTGCCGCGGCCGCTCGCGGGGGCGCGGACATACTGTGCGTACACCCGCTGCAGACGTTCGCCGATCTCACCGGGGCCCTGGAGTCACTTCCCGGGTCCACGTTCGGGGTTACATGCGACCGCGGTCTCGAGGGGTGGGCCCACGGTTTCGTGTCCGACATCGGCGGCAGGTTGCTGCTGGTGGACGATAGCGACAAGGCCGCCTACCACGCGGCGGCGGTGATGGCATGCAACCTTATGACTATGGTGCAGCACGGCGCGCAGAGCGTATGCGGGGAACTCGGCTTCACCGACAGTGAGGCAAGGAAGGCATTCATGCCCCTGGTGAGGGCGACGGTGGAAAACATCGCCCGGCTGGGGCCGACCGACGCGCTCACCGGCCCGCTGGCGCGCGGTGACATCGACACCATCAGCTCACATCTCCAGGCGCTTGACCGCATTGACCCGGATCTATCGTCGATGTACCGGGCGATCTCCCTGTGGGGGCTGCGGCTCGTCACCGAACGGGGAGAGCTTAACGAGTATGAAATTGAAGACATGCGAAAACTCCTGGAAGATTAACACTGGGGTCGACAAAATCGCCAACAGATGGGGAAAGGCCATATCAAACCGCCAACTAGTGGGGTCAGCGCCTTCACAAACCGCCACCCAAACGGTGCCTGGCTCAGGTGTTGCGTTCGACCCTCCACACAAAACGTTCTCCATAATGCAACGCAGGTGCCTGGCACCACGCTTATACATGATAACGAAAGACAAGATACGCAAACCCCGAGCTGTTGCCGTTCTGTTTGTTGCTCAAGTCGAAGTCGGTAATGCAACGGCGAAGGGGGACGTGAGGTGAAGATGGAGATAGTAAGGGAGCCCGCCGAGATGCGGCGTATCGTGGAGTTGGCCAGGGCGCGGGGCAAGACGGTGGGGCTGGTCCCCACGATGGGATTTTTCCACCGGGGCCACCTGGAACTGATGCGACGCGCGGTGGCGGAGTGCGACGAGGTGGTGGTGACCCTTTTCGTGAACCCGACGCAGTTCGCCCCAGGTGATGATCTGGCCGATTACCCACGCGACTTTGACAGGGACCGCCGGCTGGCGGAGTCGGAGGGCGTTTCGTACCTGTTCGCCCCCGGTCCGGGAGAGATATACCCGCGGGGGTTTGCCACATCGGTGGAGGTGGAGGGGTTGTCATCGGTGATGTGCGGGGCCGGGAGGCCAGGGCACTTCCAGGGGGTTGCGACGGTAGTGGCCAAACTGTTCAACATTGTTCCCGCCCAGGCGGCGTACTTCGGGCAGAAGGACGCCCAGCAACTGGCGGTCATAGGGGCCATGGCCCGCGACCTCAACTTCCCGGTGGTGATAAAGGCGGTGCCCACGATGCGAGAGGACGACGGCCTTGCCATGAGCAGCCGCAACGTCTACCTGGAGCCTGAGGAGAGGGAGGCGGCGACCGCGCTGTTCCACTCGCTTACGGCGGCCCGGGAACTCATCTGTTCGGGGGAGAGGGACGCCTCGGTAATACGGGAGGCGATAGGCGAGGTTATCTCCGCGGAGCCGCTGGTCAGTCTTGAGTATGTGTCTATCTGTGGTAATATTTACCTCGAACCTCTTTCGGAGCTATCCGGCGAGGTTCTGATTGCCCTGGCCGCCCGCGTGGGAAAGGCCAGGTTGATAGACAACATGGTGTTCGAGCTAGGGTGAGAGGCGTGGAGCGGATGAACAGGTTCATGCTCAAGAGCAAGATCCATCGGGCGATGATAACTGATGCCGACATCCACTACGAGGGAAGCATAACCATCGACAGGCGGCTCATGGACCTGGCGGACCTGGTACCGTACGAGAAGGTCAGCGTCTGGGACATTGACAACGGGAACCGCCTGGAAACGTACGTGATCGAGGGAGAGCGTGGCTCCGGGGACATCTGCATGAACGGGGCGGCGGCGCGTCTGGTCCACGAGGGGGACCTCGTCATCATCGCCTCTTTCGTATCAGTTCCCGATAGCGAGTCAACGCATTATCACCCCAGCATTGTTTTCGTGGACGGGAAAAACCGGCCGGAGATGATCGAGGACCACCTGACGGCGGACGACTTCTGCTGATATCTCCCGGCTCCGACTCATCGGTAACGGGGACGGATCCGGGTGCGAGGTATACATGGCTCACCAGGATACCGGTGTCGGGCAAATCGATAGCGTGGAAGAGATGCTGCTTGACGACCAGGCGGTCGCCGAGCAGGTCCTCAAGGTCAAGGAAGAGCGTAACGCGGTAATACTGGCCCACAACTACCAGCGTCCCGAGGTGCAGGATATCGCCGATATCACCGGTGGCTCCCTGGAGCTGTCCAGAGAGGCCGCGAAAACCGACGCGGACGTGATAGTTTTCTGCGGCGTTCACTTCATGGCGGAAACCGCCCATATACTCAGCCCCGACAAGATCGTGCTTCTACCCGAGATGCATGCCGGTTGCCCCCTGGCCGACATGGCGGAGGCCGGACAGGTCGCCCGGGCAAGGGAGGAGAACCCGGGCGCGGTCGTGGTCTCCTACGTGAACACCACGGCGGAGGTGAAGGCGGTCAGCGACTACTGTTGCACCTCGTCCAACGCGGTCCACGTCGTGAGGGCGGTGGAGGGCGACCGGGTGCTTTTCGTGCCAGACCGGAACCTCGGGCGTTACGTGGCGGACCGGGTGGACAAGGAAGTCATTCTCTGGGACGGCTACTGCTCCACCCACGACCGGATCACCGTAGAGCAGGTGGAGAGCGCTCTCGAGGCGCACCCCGGCGCGGAGGTGATAGCCCACCCGGAGTGCCGGCCCGAGGTCCTGGCCGTCTCGGATCATATTCACAGCACCTCGGGAATGGCCGACGCCGCTCTTCGCTCCAACGCGGTGGAGTTCATAGTGGCAACGGAGTCGGGCATGCTTTACCCGTTGGGCAAGGCGGCGCCGGGCAACTCTTTCTACTCCCCGGCCGAGGAGCCGCTGTGCCCTACCATGAAGCTGACCACGCTGGCATCCGTACTCTGGGCCCTTCAGACCCTGGAGCCGCGAATCACGCTGCCGGAGGAGATCAGGGTCCGAGCCCTGGGAGCGGTGGAAAGGATGCTGGCCCTCCGCCCCTTCCCCCCTGGGGGGGAAGGTTGGGATGGGGGGGGGCTCTGATGATTCCCCGGTACCTGTTCTCGTTCAACACCGATACGCTGCCTTCTCTCGACTGCGACGTACTGGTGGTGGGAAGCGGGGTCGCCGGTCTCTCCACCGCCCTCCGACTGTCGGGTTTCGCGGACGTTATACTGGTCACAAAATCCGAGTTGCAGGCCTCGTCCACCATGCATGCCCAGGGTGGGATAGCCGCGGTGATCGACAAGCACGACTCGTGTGAGTCACATATCGAGGACACCCTGGTCGCCGGCGCGGGGCTATGCGACCCGGAGGCGACGGAGGTGCTGGTGCGTGAGGGGCCGGACAGGGTCCTCGAACTCCTGGAGGAGTACCACGCACGGTTCGACACCTCGGGAGGTACCCTGGACCTGGCGAAGGAGGGGGGCCACACCCACGCGCGGGTGGTCCACGCCAGGGGGGACGCGACCGGGTCTGAGGTCGAGAGCGCGCTGGGGCGCGCACTCCTGGGCGAGCCCGCGGTGAACGTCATGGAGCACCACTTTCTGGTGGATATCCTGCTGGACGGCGGGTCTTGCGTGGGGGCGATCGTGGAGGACACCAGGAGAAAGACGTTAACCGTGGTCTGGCCGAAGGCGGTGGTCCTGGCGTCGGGCGGCACCGGCGAGATATATCTGGTCACCACCAATCCGACGATATGCACCGGCGACGGCGTAGCGGTCGCTTTCAGGGCCGGCGCGCGGGTAAGCGACCTGGAGTTCGTGCAGTTCCATCCGACCGCGCTTCACATCCCCGAGGAGCCGAAGTTCCTCATAAGCGAGGCGATTCGCGGGGAGGGCGCCTTGCTGGTTGACGTGGAGGGTAACAGGGTAATGGAGGGGCAACACCCGCTTACCGAACTGGCGCCGCGCGACGTGGTGGTGGCCCGGATGGTGGAGGTCATGAAGGAGCAGCAGACCAACCACCTTTACCTGGACGTGCGCCATCTGGATCCGGAGAGGATGCGGGCCAGGTTTCCCAACATCCACCAGCACTGCCTGGAGGCCGGGATAGACATAACCCGCAACAGGATACCGGTATCCCCGGCCGCGCATTACATGAGCGGCGGGGTTATCACCGACCTCCAGGGGCGGACGGATATCCCGGGGCTTTACGCCTGCGGGGAGGTCGCCTGCACCGGCGTGCATGGGGCGAACCGTCTGGCGTCCAACTCGCTTCTGGAGGGGTTGGTATTCGCGAGGCGGATAGCGCTATCCATCGATGAGTACCCGGGCGGCACGCGGCAAGGGGCCCGGCCCACCATCTCCTGGTCCGGGAAGGCGGAAGGTCCCCGGGTGAGCGAGGACCTGCTCAGGGGGAACCTGAGAGAGGTCATGCGCGACTCGGTGGGGATGCTCCGGTTCGAAAAGGAGCTCTCGGGGGTGCTGGAGTTCTTGAGTGACAACGCGGGCGTGCTGCAGACGGAGTACCTGGATGTCCGGGGCATGGAACTGAAGAACATGTTCACGCTCGCGCATCTGATAACCACCTCGGCGTTGATGCGCCTCGAGAGCAGGGGCTGCCACCGCCGCAGGGATTACGCTGACCTCGACGACTGGAACTGGCGAAAGCATATCGACCTGCGAATGGTGGAAGGTGATGTCGCCGCCGAGACAAGGCCGCAGCACTCGAGGGTCCGGCCGCACGCCGGGGCATTGACAGATGATAAGGACCGGTGATGACGTGGAGATAGCCCGGAAGGCGGAGGGAATAATACGACTCGCCCTTGCGGAGGACCTCGGCGTTGAAGGTGACGTGACGACCACCGCGGTCTGCCCGACGGACGCGCGTGCCCGGGCGGTGATAGTGAGCCGCGAACCGTGTGTGGTCGCGGGCCAACCGGTGGCGGAAAAGGTGTTCGCCCTGGTCGCCCCCGAGGTTTCCTACGACACCGTGGTTGGAGACGGGGAGAAGGCGTCCGGCGGAGGTACGATTGCCCGTCTGAATGGTACGCTGGCTGGAATCCTGGCCGGCGAGCGGACCGCCCTTAACTTCCTGTGTCACCTCAGTGGCATCGCCACGTTGACCCGCAGACTGGTAGATATCGCGGGCTCGAGCGGGGTGACGGTGATGGATACCCGGAAGACGACCCCCGGAATGAGGGCCCTGGAGAAGTACGCGGTAAGCCTGGGGGGCGGCACCAACCACCGGCAGGGGCTTTTCGATGGTGTCATAATCAAGGATAATCACATCGCAGCGGTCGGTGGGCTCCAGATCGCGGTTCGCAGGGCCGGAAACTCTCTGGCGGGGAGGTTCCCCATCGAGGTGGAGGCCGCGACCCTTGCCCAGGTGCGCGAGGCGGTGGACTCGGGGGCTGATATCATAATGCTCGATAACATGGACCCGCCGGCGGTGAGGGAGGCGGTCGAGATTGTTGCCGGGAGGGCGAAGGTGGAGGTTTCAGGCGGGGTCGGCCCGGATAACCTGCTCTCCTACGCCCGGCTGGGCGTGGACGCGATATCCATGGGGTTCATAACCCACTCGGCGCCGGCGACCGACCTGTCGCTGGAGCTTGAAGTGGAGGAAAGCGGGTTAACCTAAGTGCCCCGTTCTATAGATGCGGTTAAGCACAGAGAGCGTCGAAGCGCCGCTCCGGCAAGGCGCGCGACCGAGTACGTACTCCTGTAGTACTTCGAGGGAGCGGAACGCAGCCGGAGTGGATGCAGCGGCGTTCGAATGCCAGCGTATCTATGGAGCGGGGTACCACGTGGAATGGAGTGAAGATGCTGCTGGGAATTGACGTAGGCAACACCCAGACGGTCATTGGCTTATACGATGACGAACTGGAGAACCACTGGCGGATATCCACCGAGATGGAACGAACCGCGGACGAGATGGCCCTCACGCTTTCCGGTTTCCTGGCGTTCAAGGGGCACAGTCTGGACCAGGTGGACGGGGCGGTCATCTCCTCGGTGGTACCGGAGATGACATCGGCGCTGGTGCATATGGCCAGGGACATAATGAACCTGGACCCCCTGGTGATAGACAGCGACACCGACACCGGCATCCCCATCCTCTACGACGACCCCCGGCAGGTCGGCGCCGACAGGCTGGTCAACGCGGTGGCGGTGATCGACAGGTACGGCTCGCCGGCGGTGGTGGTCGATTTCGGTACCGCGACCACCCTGGACGCGATTACCGGGTCGGGGGAGTACCTGGGGGGGGCCATCACACCGGGGCTGGAGATATCGGCGGACGCCCTGTTCCGTCACGCGGCGCGCTTGAGCAGGGTCGAGCTGGACGCGCCGGAGCACGCGATCGGCCGCAACACCGTGGAGTCCGTCCAGTGTGGGCTGATATTCGGGATCGCGGGCCAGGTTGACCGCCTGGTGGAGCTGTTCAAGCGGGAACTGGGGGAAGACGCCGCCGTGGTGGCCACCGGGGGCCTGGCGGAGGTTGTGGTGAAGAAGTGCAGGACAATCGAGGTGACGGACCCCCTATTGACCCTCAACGGGCTCAAGTTGATATATGATAGGAACCGTAAGACCTGAAGACGGGACGCGGGGTTAAAGGAGGAGCGACATGGGCGTTTTCAAGGATGCAGACCAGCTATACGAGTTGCTGGGGGGTTTGTTTGACGAGCTTACCAGCGACGAGAACATCGCGGAGAAGTTCGCCAAGAGCGCGCTTATCATCCATTTCAACTACACTGATCCGGACGCGGAGATATGGTTGGACGCCAGCCAGCAGGACCCGGAGAACCTGGTCGTCATAACCGGGCCGGCCGAAGGCATTACGGCGGAGGTCGAGATGTCCATGAAGGCGGACATCGCCCACCAGTTCTGGCTGGGAAACGTGAACCTGATGGTGGCCCTGACCAGGAAGCAGATCGTGGCTAAAGGACCTATCCCCAAGATAATGAAGCTGCTGCCGGTCCTGAAGCCTGCCTACGTGGTGTATAGGCAGATGCTCGAGGACAAGGGCCTGGGGGACATGATCACCGAGAAGTAATGCCGGACGCGCGCGGGCGGCGGTGACGGGGAGCAGGAGAGCGACCGGTTGCAACCAGGTGGTTTCTCCTGTGCGCCGATGCCCGTGTGGTTACCGGAAAATCCCTACTGAATTGACAGCTATCGGGTCGTGCGTTTGACAGCAAGAGAGCACGGATTGTGTTATACTTCCGCTGAAGTCGGCTTGTATATGTTTGCCGGTATAGTGCCATAGAAAGATGGCGCTTTTTGCTGTGAGAGGTTAGCCATGGCGGACGAAGAGACAGTAGAATCAGGCGCCGGGGAAGAGGCCCTTGTTGCCTCTGAAGGCGTATCCGCCGAGGCGATACTTGAGATGATCTTCCGAAAGGAGGACGAGATCAAGAAGCGGATAGAGGAAGCCGAGGCCGATGCGCAGAGGATAGTGGAGGAAGCCAAGCTGAACGCCGCTGCCATGAAGCGGGAGGCCGTCTCCCCGGAGGTAGGGAAGGAACTGAGGGAAAAGGAACTGCGCAAAGCCAACGAGGAAGCCGGGAGAGTGGCCTCCGAGATAGGGGAGCAGGCAGAGCGGATAAGGGCCAGGGGCTCGGAGCATATCGAACGGGCGGTCGAGCTCGTGATCGAGAAGGTGCTGCCCGGCGAAGGGGTTAACGTTATCCGGTCTCAAGAGGGAAGTGACTTGAGATGATAGAGAAGATGGCGAAGGTGGAGATCATCGGGCTCAAGGACGTCTCAATGGATACCGTAGACGCCATTCAGGATCTCGGCACGTTGCATATCGAGGACCTGTCCGAAAAGATAGAGCGTATGAGGAGCAAGCGTGTCACCCGGATGGAGGTCGACAAGAAGTCGGCCGAGTACGACGCCAAGCTCAAGGAACTCCGTGTCAAGGTCGGAGATATGATCAGGGAACTGCAACCGGATGTTGGTGAATTCTCTAAGAAGGACATTCAGCGGGAGTACGAAGCTATCTGGAGAGACGATGTTGCTTTATTAATCTCGAGGATCGAAAGGCTGCTGAGCGAGGTCGAGAGGGAAACCATTGATCCCCTTGAGAGGAGAGCGGACCTGGCCATGGAGCTCGCGAGACTTCAGAAATACGCCCCGATGATGCAGAAGATACAACCCCTCGTCGAGAGGGTCGCGGGCTCAGCGGAAATGGCGTCCATCGCCCTGATAATCGAGCGCAAGTACAAGGCGATCCTTAACTACTTGAACGAGGAGATAGGCAAGATAACGGACGGAGAGAGCGAGGTCGCCGCCGCCGACGTGGACGATGAATCGACAGCCGCCCTCGTTATCTTCAACCGTCGATACCTCAAGCAGGTCCACGAGTTCCTCGCCCTGCAGGACGTAAACCAGGTTCGCCTGCCCAGCGACTTGGCCAAGAAGCCCATAGACGACGCGATGGACGAGGTGCGCGCGAGAATGGCGAAGATACCCGCGGGGATAGGGAAGATAGACCGGGAGTTGCGCGAGGCCACTGAGAAGTACTCGATGAAGCTGATAGCCGCGCGCAACGTGATACACGACCGTATCGAGGCCATGGAGGCGCTTCCGAAGTTCGGCCAGACTGAACAGGTTTTTATCATAAGCGGATGGCTCCCCGAGGAAGATGTCAAGTCCATGGAGAGGGTGTTGAAGGAGAAGTTCGGGGACACGGTGCTTCTCGCGGTGGTCGATATTCGTGAGGAGAAGGAACTCGAGGAGACCCCGGTGACGTTGCGCAATAAGCCGTTCGTGCGATACTTCGAGGCTATATACATGCTCATGAAGTACCCCAAGTACGGGACCGTGGACCCCACGTTCGTGTTCGCCATATTCTTCCCCATGTTCTTCGGCCTGATGGTGGGGGATATCGGGTACGGCATCATCATCATGATACTCGGGTGGCTTGCCCACAGGAAGTTCAGCGATAAACCGCTGATCAACATGATCGGCTACATGCTATCGGTCGGCGGAGCCTGGACCATCGTGTTCGGTGTCATCTACTTGGAGTTCTTTGGGGACCTCCTGGAGAAGGCGTTCCACGCCTGGCACATACACCTGCCTCTCCTGGGAACCGAGACGTCCACATTCAAGCTCCCCATCATCCGGATCGACGCGTTCGAGTTCATGCTGGTGGCCTGCTGCCTGATCGGTTTCTTGCACATATCCATCGGCCTCATCATCGGAATAGTCAACGGCGTCCGGGAGAAGGACAAGAAGCATATCATCGAGAAGGCGGGGACCCTGGGGTCCCTGGTCGGTATAGTGATGGCGATATCCAAGATGATCTTCGGCTGGATGCCGATGTGGGTTGTTATCATCGGCGTGCTCCTGTTCATAGGCGGCATGGTGGGCGCGGGCATAGGCGGCGGCATGGGCGGGGTGGTGGAGTCGATAGTAGGCGCCGGCAACATCCTGTCTTACTCCCGGCTCATAGCCATCGGGCTGGCATCGGTCATCATGGCCGAGGTGGCCAACGACCTGGCCGGGGAGATGTGGGGAGGGGTATTCGGCATACTGATGGGGCTGTTGATTGCGACAATACTCCACTCGTTGAATATCGTCATCGCCTGTTTCAGCCCATCCATACACTCGTTACGTCTGCATCTGGTGGAGAGTTTCGGCAAGTTCTTTGAACCGGCAAAGTACAAGTACGAACCATTCAAGAAAACTGGGGGTGAAGGTTAGTGGAAGAAGCAGTACGAATTGGGTTAATTGCATTTAGCGCGGCGATCGCGATCTGCGTGCCCGCCCTTGCCACCGCGTGGGCGCAGTCAAGGATCGGAGCCGCGATGGCGGGCGCGGTGGCGGAGAGGCCGGAGCTGGCGGGTAGCGCCATCATCATGGTGGCCATCCCGGAGACGATGGTTATCCTGGGTCTGGTTATAGCGTTCATGATCACGACATTGAAGGGTACCTAGGAGCGAGTAGCGACAGGAGGAGGGCTAAGGTTTGGCTCTAGAGGATATCCTTAGGGCTCTCGAGGAAAAAACCAAGGCGCGTGTCGAGGCCATAACTATGGAGGGCCGCCAGCGTGTCAAGGAGATAATGACCGATGTCGAGAGGGAATCGGCACACACCAGGCGCCTGACGTTGAAGAAGGTCGAGGGCCAGGTCCGAAGCGAGGCGACCGTGGTGGTCTATTCCGCCTCGCTCAAGGCCAGGAGCGAGCTGATCAAGGCGCAGGAGGAAGTCGTCGGCGAGGCGTTCCGGATAGCGGAGCAGCGCCTTCTTGCTCTTCATCAAGATGAGAGTTATTCAAGGATATTCGAGATACTCCTCGATGAGAGCCTTCAGTATCTCTCGGGGGAGGTTGTCCTGGAGGTCCGGGAGGATGACCGAGCGCTTGCCAAGGAGTTGATGGCGGCCAGGAAGGTGCCTTACAGCGTCTCAGACACCCCGCTCGAGGTCTCCGGCGGGCTCATCGCCGGTTCGGCCGATGGCGACGTCACCGTCTTCAACACGTTCGAGTCACGCTTGGACAAGGCCAGGGACAAGTTGAAGCTGGAGATATCCAGCGCCCTCTTCGAGGCCTAAGCTTGAAACCTGTATTCACTGCGGGGTAATCACTGTGGTTAGAGTCGATCTCTCCGGTTACGGATATGTAAACGCGCGCGTGCGCGGCATGCGCGCGCACCTGCTCAAGAGGGATTTCTTCAGGCGCCTGGTCGAAGCGGAAAGCTTCGAGGCGTTTCACTCCCTCCTGGAGCAGACAGTCTACCGGCGCGAGGTGAACGAGGCCATCCTGCTGGACCCCGAGAGCCCCGACTACGACCTGGCGTTCAACCTGAACCTGATCGCCTGCCTGATGAAGATACACGAAGCCACCGGGGGCCAGCCACGGAAGCTCGTCTCGATTCTTTTCTCGCGGTACGACGTCGAGAACGTGAAAGTGATACTCCGGGGGAATAAGGGCGACGCGACGGCGGGAGAGATGCTTAGCAGCGTGAGCCCGGTGGGAAAGATCAACCTGAAGGAACTGGAGGACCTGGCCCGAGAGCGGGAGATCCCGGACGTGCTGAAGGCGATGGCCGAGATGCGGATAAAGTACGCACCTCCGCTGGCCGACGCGATGGAAACGTACTACGAGCACGAGAAGGACCTGGCCGTCCTGGAACTGGCCCTGGACAAGTTCCATTTCACCGACGCCATGGGGTTGCTCACAGGGAAGGACGACAACGTCAAGATGGTGCGCCGGATGTTCACGGCCCAGATCAACATGCGCAACATATCCACCCTGGTGCGCACCCGGGGGATCCGCCTGGAAGACGAGGAGGTCCTGGAGCTCCGGATCCCCGGGGGCTCGCTAAACCCGCTCCAGTTCCTGGAGCTGCACCGCCTGGGCAATATCGCCCGGATGGTGAGCGAGTACCCGGACCCTGGGTACAGCGAGGTTCTCGGGAGGGCGCTGGCGGAGTACCAGGAACTGGACGTGGTGGCGTTCGACCGTGAGCTGGAGCGGGAACTGATCACGGAGGCGGTCGGCATGAGCAACCTCGACGTCCTTGGCATCGGGGTCATACTCGGTTTCATCGCCGCCAAGCAGAACGAGATAGTCAACCTACGGATAGTGATAAAGGGAAAGAGCATGGACCAGACCCGGGCGAGGATATGGGATGACCTTTTCTTCGTTGAGAGGGAGGACGGGGAAGGTCCTTAGTAAGAAAAATGAACGGGAAGAAGCATGTACAAAGTGGTCGTGTTGACCGACCGGGAGACGGCGTACGGATTTCGACTCGCGGGCGTTGACGTGTATGAAATCGGTAGCCCGGAGGAAGCGAACAACGAGATAAACCGCCTCCTGGAGGACGACAGGACCGGAATACTGGCCGTCAACGAGGGTTTCCTGGCGGGGATTGATGATAGGATAAAAGCGCGAATAGAAGCCACATACCGGCCGATCGTAGTCTCACTGCCGATAAAGGAAAAACTTGGGGCCATCGGGGAGAGGAAGGCGTTCCTCGCCCGCCTGGTACACAAGGCGATCGGCTTCGACGTGACGTTGAAGGAGTGACGGGCCGGTGGGCGGCCACGCTTTCACGAGGGAAGAGGTGCAGCGCATTGATTGAAGGGACGATAACCAAGGTATCGGGCCCGGTGGTAGAGGCACGGGGCATGGGGGGCTCCCGGATGTACGATGTAACGTTCGTGGGGGAGATGAAGCTGATCGGGGAGATAATCCGCCTGGAGGGCGATAACGCGGTGGTGCAGGTGTACGAGGACACCAGCGGCCTGGAGGTCGGTGAGATAGTGACCTGTAGCGGTCACCCGCTGCTCCTGGAACTCGGCCCCGGTATGCTCTCGTCGATATACGACGGGGTGCAGAGGCGGCTCCCCGACCTGGCGGAGCGCTACGGTGACTTCATCACCCGCGGCACCGTATCGGACCCCCTGGACCGCGATGCCGAGTGGGAGTTCGTGCCCGAGGTGGAGCCGGGCCGGAGCGTATCCGCCGGCGACGCGCTGGGCTACGTCCAGGAGACCAAGGTCATCAAGCATCTGGTGATGGTGCCCCCGGACAAGGAAGGCGTTATCGCCGACATCAAGGGAGGCAACTTCAAGGTCGAGGACGTGATAGCGGTGACCGAGGACGGGGTGGAGTTCACCCTGATGCAGAAGTGGCCCGCCCGAGAGCCGCGGCCGGTGCTGGACAAGCTTGACCCCGTGGTGCCGTTCATTACCGGGACCCGGACGCTGGACACGTTCTTCCCGGTGGCCCAGGGGGGCTACAGCATCATCCCCGGCGGGTTCGGAACCGGCAAGACGGTAACCGAGCAGACGCTGGCCAAGTGGGCCGAAGCGGACGTAGTCATCTACGTGGGCTGTGGCGAGCGTGGAAACGAGATGACCGAGGTGCTCTCCGAGTTCCCCGCACTCCAGGACGTGAGGAGCGGCCTGCCCCTGATGGAGAGGACGATCCTGGTGGCCAACACCAGCAACATGCCGGTGGCGGCGAGGGAGGCCTCCATCTATACCGGCATTACCATGGCAGAGTACTACCGCGACATGGGGTACGACGTGGCGATGATGGCCGACTCCACGTCCCGGTGGGGGGAGGCGTTGAGGGAGGTATCGGGGCGCCTGGAGGAGATGCCCGGCGAGGAGGGCTACCCCGCCTACCTTGCCACGCGGATCGCCGACTTCTACGAGCGCTGCGGAAGGGCGAAGTGCATTGGCTCGAACGGGCGCACCGGGTCCATCACCGTGATCGGGGCCGTCTCGCCCCCCGGGGGCGATTTCTCCGAGCCGATGACCCAGAACTCTCTCAGGATATCGGGTGCCTTCTGGGCCCTGGACACAGGGCTCGCCCACCGCAGGCACTTCCCCGCGATCTCCTGGTTGAAGAGCTACTCCCTGTACCTGGACAGGGTCGAGGAGTGGTACTCGGAGAACGTGGCGATGGACTGGAAGCAGGTGAGGGACAAGGCGATGATGATACTGCAGAAGGAGGCGGAGCTCCAGGAGATCGTCCAACTGGTGGGCCCGGACTCGCTTCCCGAGTTCGCCCGGGCGGTCCTGGAGGTGGCGCGCATGCTTCGCGAGGATTACCTGCAGCAGTTCGCGTTCAGCGAGGTGGACGCCTTCTGTGAACCCATCAAGCAGTATCAGATGCTCAAGGTGATAATCACCTACTACGATGTGCTCCAGGAGGTGCTGGTCAAGGGAGTCTCCCTCAAGGAGGCACTCCAGATACCTTTCAGGGCGCAGATATCGCGCATGAAAGATATCCCCAACCAGGAGGCGACCGAGCGGCTGGACGCGCTGCAGGCGGAGATACAGAACGAGCTCAGGAAGCTGATAAGGTACTGACCGGGGCGGGAGGAGATGGAGATGGCCTCTGACAGGCTTGTTACGGCGGAGTACAGGACCATACACGATATCGCGGGGCCGCTTGTTTTCGTGCGAAGGGTAAAGGGGGTCTCCTACGAGGAGATGGTCGAGGTGGAGTCGGCCGACGGCCGTGTCCGCAACGGGCAGGTAATCGAGCTGAACGATGACCTGGCGGTGGTGCAGGTCTTCGGGACCACCCACGGGCTGGACGTGAAGGAGTGCAAGGTCCGCTTCCAGGGAGACGTCATAAAACTGGGCGTCTCCATCGGGCTCCTGGGCAGGGTCCTAAACGGCCTTGGCGAACCGATAGACGGGGGCGGGAACGTCTTCCCCGAGAAGGAGCTGGAGGTGACCGGCTCTCCGATTAACCCTTACATGCGTGACAATCCCAACGACTTCATACAGACCGGCGTCTCGGCGATAGACGGCCTGAACACGCTGGTGAGGGGCCAGAAGCTTCCGATCTTCTCCGGGTCGGGCCTGCCGGGAAACGAGCTCGCGGCGCAGATAGTAAGGCAGGCAAAGGTGATCGGCGGTGAGGAGTTCGCCATCATCTTCGGGGCGATGGGCATAACCCGACGCGAGGCGTCGTTCTTCCAGCACAGCTTCTCGGAAACCGGGGCCCTGGAACGCGTGGTGTTCTTCATGAACCTGGCCGAGGACCCGACGGTGGAGCGCCTCATCACCCCGAGGTGCGCGCTTACCATGGCCGAGTTCCTGGCGTTCTCCTATGACATGCAGGTCCTGGTCATCCTCACCGACATGACCAACTACTGCGAGGCGCTCCGGGAGATATCCGCCGCCCGGGAGGAGGTGCCGGGAAGGCGCGGCTACCCCGGCTACATGTACACCGACCTGGCCAGCCTTTACGAGCGGGCCGGAAGGATCAAGGGGAAGAAGGGATCGATTACCCAGGTCCCCATACTGACAATGCCCGACGACGACATCACTCACCCCATTGCCGACCTGACAGGTTACATCACCGAGGGCCAGATAGTTCTTTCCCGCCCGCTGCACAACAAGGGGGTGTCGCCCCCTATCGACGTGCTCCCATGCCTGTCGCGCCTTATGAACCAGGGTATCGGGGAGGGCAAGACCAGGGGCGACCACCGGGGGGTGGCCGACCAGCTCTACGCCTACTACGCCGAGGGTGTCGACCTGCGTCGGCTGGTGGCGATAATCGGCGAGGAGGCGCTCTCCGAGGAGGACCAGTTGTACCTCAAGTTCGCCGACCAGTTCGAGGAGAGCTTCCTCAACCAGGCCGACGAGAACCGCGATATCGAGGAAACGTTGGAGATTGGTTGGAACTTACTGTCCATACTGCCCTCCAGCGTTATCAAAAGGATCAAGCCGGAGAACATCGAGAAGTACTACCCGGGTGAGGTCGAGGTTCCCGGCGAGGAAACGGAGGCCGAGGAGGTCGCTGAGGAGGAAGTGGAGGCCGGGGCGGACATCGTGGAGGAAGCTGAGGGCGGCGAGGCCGAAGAGATCACCCGTGATCTCGAGTAGCCCCACGGCCGGACGGACGAGGACCAGGCCATGGAGAGGGTAAAGCCTACAAGGAGTGAGTTGCTGTTTCGCAGGCAGCAGATCAAGCTTGCGGCCCAGGGCATGGAACTGTTGAAGAAGAAGCGGGACGCGCTGCTCCGGGAGTTCCTGCCGATTATCGACGAGACGATGCGGCTCTCACTACAGCTCGAGCGATCAACCGCGGACGCCCAGGAGGCGCTGGCGATGGCCAGGGCGGTAGACGGCAAGTCGATCCTGCGGTCGATTTCTTTCGCCACCAAGGGAGAGGTGAAAGTGGACATATCGGGGACGCACGTCATGGGTGTGCCGATACCGGTGATACGGAAGGCGGAGACCACGACCAGGACGGAACTGGAGCGCGGTTACTCGGTGACCGGCGTGAGCTCACGAATAGGCCAGACCGCCTCCAAGTTCGAGGAGATCATCGACACCATGATAGAGAGCGCCGACATCGAGACCCGGTTGCGGCGCCTGGGAGAGGAACTGCAGAAAACGAACCGCAGGGTCAACGCCCTGGAGAACGTGGTCATCCCCGAACTGGAGGCCCAGGTAAAGTTTATATTCAACTCTCTCGACGAGAGGGCGCGGGAGGACCATTTCCGGCTCAAGAAGGTCAAGAAGAAGATCCTGGAGCGCAAGAGGAAGACTTAGCGGCCTTCCCCCATCAGGCGATATCCCAGGTCCCTGGCGGCCGAGTCAAGCTTATCGTGGATGTACTGCTTGTTGTAGTTCCCCCTGTTGATGATGAGCTGGTTGACGACGTGGAGCAGGTCCATGGACGCCGCCCTGACGCGGGCCGGTTGCCAATCCTCCGACGCCAGTGAACGGACGAGTTCGGCTATCAACTCATGTTCCTTTTTCTTGGCGAACTGGTCATCCAAAGGACACCTCCCACTGCCGATGACGCCACGTCGGTGGCGTCACGATCTACTTTGCTCAGACGATATTTCGATGGCCGGATGTCCGGCTCCTGTTTTCCGCCGGCACGATAACCGTTACAATTCTAGTTGAGATGAAGGAAGGTCGCGGTTTGGAAAAGCTGATTATCAACGACGGCGGGCGGCTGAGCGGAACGGTGCGGGCCGGTGGCGCCAAGAACTCGGTGTTGAAACTGATGGCGGCGGCGCTGATGGCGGGGGGCCCGTGCGTGATACACAACGTCCCGGATATCTCCGATGTCCACTCCATGGTCGAGGTGCTCAGCTATATGGGGCTCCCGGTGACGTTCGACCGGGGAACGCTTGACATCGCGCCCGCCGATGACATCCGGTGTGAGGTCCCCTACCACCTGGTCCAGCGCATGAGGGCGTCGGTGGAGGTACTGGGGCCGCTTATCGCCAGGTACAGGCGCGCCCGGGTGGCAATGCCTGGCGGCTGCAATATCGGGACACGCCAGATAGACATGCACCTGAAAGGGCTTAACCAACTTGGCGCGCGCCTGGGGGTTTCCCACGGCTTCGTGGAGGCGGAGGCGGAGGGGCTCACCGGCGCTCACATACATCTGGATTTCGCCAGCATGGGGGCCACTGAGAACCTTCTCATGGCGGGAGTCCTCGCGGAAGGCCGGACGGTTATCGAGAACGCCGCCAAGGAGCCCGAGGTCACCGACCTGGTGGATTTCCTCACCGGCATGGGAGCGCGGATATCCGGGGGCGGGACATCCACCCTGGTGATTGACGGGGTCGATTCGCTCTCGGGAGTCGAGCACACGGTCATAGGGGACCGTATCGAGGCCGGAACGTTCCTGCTGGCGGGGGCCATCACCAGGGGTGAGGTGGAGGTGACCGGCTTCAACCCGGGGCACCTGGAGATCGTCATCGACAAGATGGGCGAGGCGGGATGCCGGTTGGACGTTGGGGAGGACCGCATCTCGGTCTCGGTTCCCCATGGAGTTAGCGGAATCGAGTTGTCCACTCTTCCCTACCCCGGGTTCCCCACCGATCTGCAACCGCAGATGCTGGTGCTGCTCTGTACCGCCGGGGGGACCTCTTTTGTCACCGAGAATCTATTCGAAAACCGATTCATGGTGGTTGATGAGATAAACCGGTTGGGCGCCGATATAAAGACCAAGAACCATCACGCGATAGTAAAGGGGGTCCCGTCCTTGAGCGGCGCGCCGGTGTCCGCCCCAGACCTGCGCGCCGGTGCCGCGCTGGTCCTGGCCGGTCTCATCGCTGAGGGCACCACGGAGGTGTACCAGGTCCAGTTCATCGACCGTGGCTACGAGAGGTTCGAGGAGAAGCTGAACTCCCTTGGCGCCCACGTCCGCCGCACCACGGTCTAATCGACAAACAAACGGGGTCTGGCCCAAGCTGGTGTCGTTCGATTTTTCACTCAAGTCCATCTCGGTAATGCAACAGCGGGCCTGACCCCTGCCTTACCGGCAATAACGTCAGACAAGATACGCCACCCCCGGGCTGTTGCCGTTGCAACATCCACCCAAACCCAACCCCAATATGCAACATCCCCAGGGCGGGACCCCTCCCCCGTTGACCAAAGGGCGGTCCCTATGCCGGCAAGATGCCGGCGCTACAAGGGAGACGTTATGCAACATCCCCAGGGCGGGACCTCTCCCTCTCCAGTAAACAAAAACCAAAAAATGACACGCTGGTGCCTGGCACCAGCGTGTCATTTTGCAACAGCCCGGGGCGACCCTGTGTCATAATATCCGCATGAGTTTTAACCGGGGGAGACGGAAGAAAAGCGCATGCATGGCGGCGGCGATTGTCCTTGCCGCCATGATGTCGGTGATACTCCCGCAATCCGTGGCAGCCACCGGCGCGGTGCCGGCGAAGGGGAAGGTTGTCCTGTTGATAGTCGATAGGGTTGCGGTGGGAGAGTTCCCTGGGGAGGAAACACCTTTCTGTGCGAGACTCGCCCGCGATTGGTCTATCGGTCTGATGTCAACCAGGACCGGCGAGAGCAATGGCGGGTACGATACGGGGGCCGGCTACGTATCTCTCGGGGCGGGGATTCGTGCCCGAGGCGACGCCGATTCCCGGCTATGCTTCAACTCGTGGGAGAGCTTTACCGGGTACGCGGGCAACCCGACCGCGGCGGATTTCTACGAGGAGTATTCAGGGGAAGTGGCTCCCGAGTCGGGGGTCGTCTGCCTGGGATGGCAGGAGGTGAAGCGCAGAAACGAGGAAGATGACAAGGACAAGAACGTTGGCTTGCTGGGGAAACTCCTGGCCGAGTCCGGGCTCGAGGTGGCGGTTGTCGGCAACACCGATACCGGCGGGCGCGTCAGCCGCCTGGCCCCGCTTGTTTGCTGTGACCCCGCGGGCGCTGTGCCGATGGGAGATGTCAGCGACCGGACGGTGGTGTTCGAGCCGGGCTGGACCGGCGGCTACAGGACCCGCATCGACCGTCTCCTGGAGGAGAGCGCGCGCCTCCTTACCGGTGCGGACATGCTGGTGGTACAGACGGGAGACACCGGACGCCTGTACTCAGAGGAGGGAAACACGGACGAGGAGTTCCTGGAAGCAGAGCGCCGTGAAGCCCTTCGCGGCGTGGACCGGGTGGCGCGTGAGCTTTGCGAGATGCTCGACCTCGAGAGTTCACTGCTGGTAATACTCTCGCCGGAGCCCACGAGCTCCGGGAGAAAGGAAGGAAACTACCTTACCCCCTGTGTAGTCGCCGGCGGTGTTTTCGGCACGGGGATGCTCAGCTCGATGTCCACACGCACCCCCGGCATCGTCAGCAACTCGGATTTTCTCCCTACCGTCCTGGAGTTCTACGGGATCGAGGTCCCTGTCGAGGTCTCCGGAGCGGCGATGTCGGCAGAAGAAGCGGAAGGCGCGCTGGAGTACCTGCGCAAGCTCGACTCCCAGCTGGTGGTCACGCGAAAGGCGAGGTGGCCGGTGCTTATCATCTACGTCGCCATAGGCCTTCTCACGTTGATTCTCGCCGCGCTTTGCACGCCCGTGCTCCGGTCGAAGGTCGGCTGGCCCCGCAGACCGGAGCGGCTGGCCCGTTTCCTGGCTCCGATGTGCGTGGTACTGCTTGCCGCGCCGCTCTCTTTCATTGCGGTATCGGCGTTCTCCTATGGCGGTTACGTTTTCCCCATGATCTTCTGCTGCGCCTTCTCGGTAGCAGTCGGGCTCGGAGCCTGGCTGATGGCGCGTGGGCGCCCCACACTGGACCCGGTGGTGTCTATCTGCCTGCTGACCGGCGGCGTGATCGTGGTGGACCTCGTCATGGGGGGCGGGCTGCTCATGCTGCCCCTGTTTGGGGTGAGCACGCTGGAGGGGATGCGGTTCTTCGGGCTGACAAACACCATCGCCGGGCTCCTCATCGCGGTGTCGATATGGGCCGCGGCAGGCCTGGCGGGAGGGAAGACCCCCACCTCGAGAGCGGGCAGGTGGACCTTGATGATCGCGCTGCCGGTGGTCTCGCTGGTTGTGGGGTTGGGGGTGCTGGGGGCCAACATCGGCGGTTTCATCACCGCTATCGTCACCGTGCTCCTGTTTCTGATGGTGACATCAAAGCGCGGCCTTACCGGGTGGCGGATAGCGCTGGTCGGACTCATCACCGCCGCGGGGACCGCGCTGGTCATACTGGTGGACACACTGTTCTTTCGCACCCATGCGGGAAGGGCGATTATCGCCGGGTCGGGGGGGTTCCTGCCCATGATCGAGCGCAAGGTATCCATCCAGATAGACGAGATAAACTTCTTCCTGGTGCCGTCGCTAATCCTGCTCTTCACGGTTGTGGCCGCCGCGCTGTGGATAAGACGCCCCCGGTCGCTGGGGACGGAGTTGTGGAAGAACGACAGGCCAAGATCCGCGGCCCTCTTCGCCCTGCTATTCGGTGGGATCATCGCGGTGGTGTTCAACGATACCGGGATCGCAATGCTCGCGGCGATGATGGTGGTTACCACGCTTGCGCTGGCCTACTACGTAACGTCTGCCGTCAGGCCGTTCCAACTGCCCGCCGCTATCGACCCGTTCGAGGCGGCCGCTACTCCCGCCGGTTGAACTGCCGGATGGCGATGCCCATCATCATGACCCCGAAGCCGACCATCACCAGGACGTCCATTCACCCGGAGAGGCCCTGGAGCGGGGTACTTAATGGCAACACCCGTGAGGAATGATCGTTGACCGGAGTGCCAACGTCTATTATTGTAGAAGCGTGGAGGTGGGGATGTTAAAGACGAAAAAGTGCCCGGAGTGCGGGACACAGAACCAGATCACCAATATATTCTGCCCGACCTGCGGATACTGCTTCGTCCCCGAGCCGGAGAAGCCCGCTGAGCCGGCGCCTCGGGAAACAGACAGTAGAGGGGAACACCGGCTGTTCAAGGGCGTCACCGTGGCGGTGATCATTGTCCTGGCGCTCATCACGGGGCTGGCGAGTTTTCTTATCTCCAGGGAGATAGAGAGGAGCCGGATGGTGATGGTCGAGACCGGCACCATCTGGAAGTGCTCTGAGTGCGGGAATATCTATAAGAAGCGCGTGGTCACCGTCGAGGTGCCGAAGGCGGACAGCGATAATTACACCGTGGAGATAGTCGAGGGCAAATGCTTCAGTTGCAGGTACGGTCCGGAGGTCGGCAGGTACCAGACGTTGCTGGAGTCCTTATCCCGGCCGGACACGCCACTCAGTTCCACGGTCGAGATGCAGCCCACCGCGGCCGAGTTCTTAGGCGAGCACCTGGAACTGTTCCCGGCGGAGGATGTTGCCCTGGTCCGGGACATAGCCAGTGAGGCGGACCCCCGTCTGGTGGAGCGGGATTTCGAGCAATTCGCGGGCAAGCCCATTCATGTCACCGGGAAGGTGGTTGCCTCCGAGGTAATTAAGGCCGGTGATGGGACCGAAATAACCTACCTGCGACTGATACCGGTCATGGGCGGGCAGGAACTCGAGGTGGTGTTTCTGATCGTCTACCCGGGAGTGTCCGGGCTCCTCAAGGGGGACGTGGCGGACTGCTACCTGCTGCCGGTCGACCAGGTCAAGTACCAGTCCGGCGACCGTAACGTGAGCGCCGTCCTCTGTATCGCGATGTTCATGAGCGGGGGCCTGACGCCACCATAGGCGGACTGTCCCCTCCTTCTTACCAGAACAACGTGAGGGCGAGGAGCGCGGCCATCGCGGTGATGACTATAACCCCGTAGGCGATGTCTCCGGTGAACTGCCTCGCCCTGACGTACGACGCCAGGCCGGCTATATCCATGGGCAACAACAGCATCCTTTCAAACGCCGTTTTACTGAACCGGCGGTAGTCCACGCCCAGGGCCTTGAGGGTGCCGTACAGGTACATGCCGATGCCGGAGGGTTTTATCACGTCCCTTAATCGATCGTACTCCTCTGACATGGCCTTCCATGAGTCGTAAAGATACTCACCGAAGCTTTCCGCAATCGGCCAGTAGACAGATCTGAGCTCGGCATTACGTTTGGACCCGGCGAAGCAGAGCCGCAGGAAACCGAGCTCGGTGCGGGTGTAGAAGTAGGCGACTCCCACCTTTTTCGGCAGCCTGAGTTGGAACAGGTCCCAGCGCGTCGCGACAAGGAATATCCCCGTGCCGATGGCCAGGGCCGGCAGTATCGCCAGCAGGTTGGCCGGGGTGAATATCCTTATCTCCTCGAGGTGATGAACCGCTTGGGGGTCCAGGTTCACGAACGGGCGCAGGGCCGGCAGTATGATCTTCCTTATAACCAGCCCGGGGAAGACCCCGAAGAGGACGACGCCCGTCGCCAGCCCCCCCATCCCCAGGCGCATCGCCCAGGGCACCTCGGTTATCTCGTGGGCGCTCTCTTCCCGGTGGTGCCCGAAGAATGTGAGGATAAGGAGCTTGGCTACGTAGCACACGGTGCCGCCGGCCGCGACCATGAATATAATGTCCACCGCCCGCATCCAGCCGCCACCCACGCCGAGGGCTTCCACTACCGCGTGATGCAGGAGGGTCTTGCTGGCGAAGCCGTTGAACAGGGGCATGCCCATGATCCCCAGCCCTCCTATACAGGTAAGGGCGCAGGTGACCGGCATCTTTCGCCAGAGCCCGCCCAGCCGGGATATCTCCAGGACGTGGGTCATGTAGTAGACGGCGCCCACCCCCAGGAACAGCAGCGACTTGAACAGGGAATGGTTCACGATATGGTAAATGCCCCCCGCCAGGCCCATGCCCCCCTCCGCCCCCATGTAGGCGCCCACCCCCAGCCCCATCAGTATGTACCCCATCTGGCTGATGCTGGAGTACGCCAGCAGGCGTTTCGCGTTGTCCTGTACAAGGGCCAGGACCATTCCCACCACCATGGTCAGGATGCCAAACCATATGATCACCCATCCCAGGGTCTGCAGGTTGTGCATGAACACCGGAACCTGCGCGGCGTGTCCCGCCTCCCCCGCACCGGAGGCGACCATTCCCATCCCGCTATGCGCCGGGGCGCCGACCTGGAACGTGCCGATAATGCGGAGGAAGCCGTAGGCGCCCGCCTTTATCATAACCCCGGAGAGAAGGGCGCTGGCGGGTGAAGGGGCCGCCGGGTGGGCCAGCGGCAGCCACACGTGAAGGGGCACCATGCCCGCCTTCACCCCGAACCCCCCTATCATGAAGCCGGACACCAGGAAGCAGGCCGACGTGGTGAGATAGGCACTGCCCGGGTGGGCCGTGAAGCCGAGCCCCCCGGCGTACATCAGGAAAAGGAACACACCTGCCAGCAGGGAGAGGCCGCCGTATACCGTCATGAATATGTACTTCACCCCCGCCTTCTTCGCTTCGTAGGTCTGGGTGTGCACCACCAGCGCGTAAGCCAGCATGCCCATGAGCTCGAAGAACACGAACAGCACGAAGAAGTCGGAGGCCAGGAAAACCCCCAGGGTGGCCGCCTCGGTTAGAAGCGAGAACACGTGGTACCGGGTCCGCCGCTCCTCGTGCTGGATGTAGGCGCGCGAGTAAATCGTGGCCAGCATCCATACCAGGGAGGCGAAAAGCGCGAAGAGGAGGCCCAGGGAATCCGCGGTCAGGCGAAAATCCCCGAAAAAGATCGGCAGGCTGACTGTGAGCTTTGTCCCCTGGCTCATCACGGAGGGGAACATCGCGGCGCAGGTGACAAACGCCCCGGCGGCAAAGACGGCGGCGGCGATGTCGCGCAGCCGCTCGTTCCTGTTTCCGATAAGGGCCACCGCGGCCGCGCCCAGAAGCGGCAGGAGTATCGCCACCGCCGGCAGGACCGAGTTAGCTATCTCGATATGGACCGCAGCATGTTCCATCTGTTATCCGGAGTAGGTCAGAAGACCGCTTTGACGACTACCTCTACCAGGGAGTACGGGAAGCCCTTCACGGTTACAAATACGCCCAGTATGATTATCATGCCGGCGCAAATCATTACCGGCACCAGCATGGACCGTTTCGTCTCGCGCCGCAGCAGCCGGGACTCCCCTTCGGGGGACTCTCCCTTGAAGAACGCCACATAGACGATCGGCAGGAAGTACACCGCGTTGAGCAGAGAGCTTATGAGCAGCACCGCGATGAAGCAAGGATGGTGCGCCTGGATCGTGCCCAGCCCCAGGAACCACTTGGTGATAAACCCGCAGGTAAGTGGTATTCCCATCATGCCCAGGGCCCCGACCGCGAACGCGGCCATGGTGAGGGGAATGCGGGACCCTATCCCGGACATCTCACTCACTTTTTTCTTACCGGTCTCGTGGATTATCACCCCCGCGGCCAGGAACAGGCAGCCTTTCATGAAGGCGTGATGGGCGATATGCAGGAGCCCCCCGATGGCACCGTCCGGCGCCAGCAGGAACAGGCCCAGGACGATATATGCAACCTGGGCCACGCTGGAGTAGGCGAGGCGTCTCTTGAGTTCGTCCTGAGTTAAGGCGAACAGGGACCCCACGATTATGGAGAAGCTGGCCACTATGAGCATGGGAAGTGCTACGCCGAGGGTCTTGAGGAGCTCGATGCCGAAGACGTCGAACATCACCCTGATTATCCCGAAGATGCCGACCTTGAGTATGACCCCGGAGAGCAGGGCGCTTGCCGGGGCCGGAGCCGCGGGGTGCGCGTCCGGCACCCATCCGTGCAAAGGCATGATACATGCCTTTACCCCGAAGCCGAGCATGTATATCGAGAATATCGTAAGAAGGATCGGCTTGCCCACCTGAGAGAGCTTGAGCGTACCGTGGCCCAGGAATGAGAGTGTGCCCCCGTAGTAGTACTGGAGGATAAGCCCCAGCATTATTACCGCGCCCGCGGAGACGCTGTAGACGAGGTACTTGAGGCCCGCCTTCCGGGCCTGCTCCGTCTCCTCGTGGATAATCAGCGGGTAGGTGAAAAGCGTCATCAACTCGTAAAATATAAACAGCGTGAACATGTTGGCCGAAAGGGCCACGCCCAGGCAGAACGACAGGTTAAGGGAAAGGAAGCAGTAGTAACGGGTCTCGTTCTTTTGTATGTATCCCAGCGAGTAGATGGAGCAGAGCAGCCACAGCACACCAAGCAGGAGCGCGAAGTAGAAGCCGACCGTGTCAACCCTGAAGGCCAAGCTTATCCGGGGGGCGATGCTCACCAGTCTCTGGGTCGTGATCGCCCCGTCGAGCGCCCGTGGGTACAACGGCAGGATCGCCAGTATGGTAGCTACTGTGCTGCCGATATAGACGACCTTGGCGAGCCCGGGGCGGCGCCTGTTCCAGAGCATGGCGCCCACCAGGGCAAGCCAGGGCAAGAAAACTATTATTATTGGAAGAACCGATGTGCTGCTCTTACTCAGAAAAGCCCCCCGTCCATCCGGATCCAGTGTCCCCTCTCATAACTTAACCGTACTCATGAGACGGAACACCGATAGACTATATCACCTGTGGTGGTCACTGAAAACCGTTCTCCCCAATGCACGTTCTTCACCCCGCCAGGAGCGCTTGGGCGGCCGAGCTCAGAGACGGTAGAACAAGCGTGGCGAAAATCCCAAAAAACAGTGTGGCCGCCGCGAACGACGCCGCGGGAACGATCATCGTGGCGGGCCCCTCGTCGATTTCGGCACTGTGCGAGCCGACGAAGAACATGTAATATACCACCCGGAAGCAGTAGATAGCGGACAGAAGACTTCCCAGCAGGACCATCACCATGAACACGTAATGCTGCTTCTGGAGGCACCCCCACAGTATGTACCACTTGGCGATGAACCCGGCGGAGGGGGGGAGCCCTACTATCGAGAGGGACGCTACGGCAAAGGCGCCCGCGGTAACCGGCATGCTTCTGCCCAGTCCCCGCAGGCTCGTTATTCTCCTGAGGTCGTGCTTGTAGATGATGATTCCGGCAACCAGGAAGAAGCACCCTTTGCCGAGGGCGTGGGCAAGTATGTTGTAAAGCCCTCCGGTCAGGCCCTTGTCGGTAAGCATGCAAATCCCCAGCAGGATATAGCCGATGTGGGCAATCGACGAGTAGGCGATCATCACCTTGAAGTCCCGCTGGATGATCGCCATTATGGAGGCCAGGACGATAGAGATCGCGGCGCACCAGGCGATCGCCTGCAAGAGGGCGGTCCAGGTTCCTTCGATGCCCGCGAACCCGGGCGTATAGACGGTAAAAAAGATGCGCAGAATGCCCAGGACACCCATCTTTATGACCAGCGCGGAGAGCACCGCGCTTATTGGGGAAGGGGCGATGGAGTGGGCGTCGGGAAGCCAGATGTGGACCGGGAACAGGGCCGCTTTTACCGCGAAGCCGATAAGGAACAGCACCAGGGCGATGCTGGCCACTGACGTGTAGCCGCCCATGGCAAGGCGCCCGGCGATATCCTCCATGTTCAGGCTTCCCACCGTGCTGTAGAGAAAGGCGATCCCCAGCAGGACCATAACACTGGATGTGGCACCCATGAGCAGGTACTTGAATGCGGCCCGGACGGCCCTCCGTTGCCCTGTTATGGCGACCAGTGCGTAGGAGGAGATGGAGAATATCTCCATAAACACGAACATGTTGAAGATGTCCCCGGTCACCACGAAGCCGAGCATCGATGCGAACAGCAGCATGTAGAGAGTGTAGTAGTACGGGATCTTTTCGGCGTCGAGCTCCCTGGAGACGTACCTCCAGGAGTAGACGAGGACCGCCAACCCCACGGCGCCTATGATGGACGCCATGAAAAGGCCTACGTAGTCTATGCGTATCTGGATGCCCAGCGGCGGCTTCCACCCCCCGGGGGTGTAACTCACAACTCCTTTGGATATGACCTTTCCCCACAACGAGAAGATGAAAAAGCAGGCCGCCGCGGCGCCCGCCACCGAGAAGGGGAAGCACAACTCCCGTTTCCACATTCCGACAATAGGGCAGAGGGCGGCGAACGCCAGTGGAACGGCCACCAGCAGGATCGAGTAGTGGGAGGAGAAGCTCAAAAAAGCTCATCCCTTCCCAGGATCTCAAAAGCGTTCAGGCTGTCATAATGCTCATGGATCCTGATGCACAGCGAGAGCGCGACCGCGGTGGTGCTGACCGCGACCACGATGCCGGTGAGGATGAGGGCCTGAGGTATGGGGTTGACCATCGTGGCCGGTTTCACGCCCTCGGTTACCACCGGCGCGTTGCCGCTTCCCACCATCCCGATGGAGACCATGAACAGGAAAACCGACGTCTCCATGATGTTGAGCCCCATTATCTTCTTTACCAGGTTCGGCTTCACCGCGATGGTATACAGCCCCAGGAGGAACAGGACCACTGAGAAGACGTAATTCAGGTTATGAGCTATCCGGCTGAAGTTCATACTTGTCCTCTCTTATCATCGCGAACATGATAGACGTGAAGATTATGCCCCCGGCGAACCCGATGCCTATCTCGATGACCATCATCATGACCTGCCTGATCGTCTCCGCCGCGTGCTCGGAGAGCCCCGGCATAATGTAGGTCAGGAAGTTGGCCCCGAAGAGTATCCCGGTAAACCCAGCCGCGAGAAAGGCGATGACCGCGAAGCTCTCCAGGGGGACCCTCGACTTCAGCGGGATCTTGCGGGTGGACTCCGGAAGCCCGAACGCCAGGGTGAACAGTATGATGCTGGCCCCGATGATAGCGCCGCCCTGGAAACCGCCGCCCGGGGTCTCCTCTCCGTGGAGGATTATGTAGATGGCGAAGAAGATGATGACCGGGACCAGGAAGCGGACCGTCGTCCTGACCACGACGCTGGCCTTTACCCTGGAGACGTCCATGTGGGTCCTGCTGAGGCCCGTTTTCTCCCGGCCCAGGACGGCCACGACCGCGCACAGGGCGCAGAAGATGACCGCTACCTCCCCCATGGTGTCGTAGCCCCTGTAGTTGAGTATGACCGCGGTGACGACGTTGGACGCGCCCGCCTCCTCCTCCCCGTGTTCCAGGTAGCGGGGGGCTACATGGGTCTTGTCCGGGTTGCCGCTGTCCCCCATGGGAGGCATCTCGCCGACGGCGTAGATGAGCATCACCCCGATGCCCGCCAGCGCCAGCAACATGATCGCCTTTCGCATCAATCTTCCTTCCTGACGGTCCTGTAGATGGTGATGATGAACAGCACCGTGGTCACACCGGCTCCTACCGCGGCCTCCGTCAGGGCGAGGTCAGGCGCGCGGAGCTGGGTCCACAGTATCGCCATTACCAGGCTGTAGGCACTGAACACGATTGCCGCCGCCAGCAGGTCGCGGATCCTGATGACCGCTATAGCGGTGGCCAGGAGGAGCGTCAGCAGCAACAGGTTTAATGTCCAGTCCAACGGTCTCCTCCTTCCAGGGGCCAGGGAACGACCCCTTTCTTGTGCCAGGGCATCACGCCGTTCATGAAAGCGCTCCTGCCGATGGCGTGGCCCGACGGGGCGCTGGTCATAAGCAGCAGGAAGATGACCACCAGGATCTTGAACAGGGCCATGTCAAGGCCGATCTGGAGTGCCAGCGCGACGGTGATGGAGATGGAGCCAACGGTGTCGCACTTGGTCGCCGGGTGCAGACGGGAGTACAGGTCGGGGCACCGGAGCAGTCCAACCGTTCCGCCGATGAAGAAAAGGACCCCGGTCAGCCCGAAAATAACCGTCAAGGTGTCTTTGACCACGTTACTCAACTGCTCTCCTTTACGTCTCGATATACCTGGATATCGTGATGGTGACCACGAAGTTCAAGAGCGCGTAGGCCAGGGCGATGTCAAGGTACAGCTCCTCCCCCAGGAAGGTGGATAGGATAAGCAGCACCACCATCGTCTTAGTGTTCACGATGTTGATGCCCACGATCCTGTCTTGAATGGTGGGCCCGGCTGCCGCCCGGTACAGGCAGAGGAACGCGTTGATTATGAGTACCACGGCCACCGCCAGGAGGAACTCGTTCGCGAAATCGCTCACCTGAGACTCCTGACATCGTCCGGCCCCTCGGCGAAAAGCCAGGCCACCATCCGCTCCAGCTTCCCCTCCAGCAGGCCGCTCTCGTGCTCCTGGGCCAGGCAGTGGACGTAGAAGCGTTTGCCGTCAATATCAATGGTCACAGTCCCGGGGGTGAGCGTTATCGAGTTGGCCAGCATGGTCTTCGCGATATCCGAATCCAGGTAGGAGTCGAACTCGATGATCCTGGGGCTGATGGGAAGGCTCGGCCGGAGTACCCTGGTAAGGACATCCCAGCTTGCCTTCATTATCTCCCAGAAAAGCAGGATCGCGAACGGGAAGAACCTCAAGCCTACCTTCCAGTTCAGGTTGGGGTCGAGCTTGCCCCCGATCATGAAGATAGACACCCGGGCGAACAAGGCCGCCACGATGAAGCCCAGGAGGAGGTGCTCCCAGTTTGTCTTCTCGGTGAAGATGATCCAGAGGAGGAAGAGGAATACCGTGAGGGGAATCGTTTCTCTCACCGTTCTTGCCATGGCCTTTAGCTTCAACATCATTACCGCCCTGGCTCGTGGCTTTCTTCCCGGAGTATCCGCTCTCATCAAACGTTAGCCGGTAAGGAGCTGATATATCGTCTAGTCTATGTTCCACGGTTTTTCGGTGTCAAATAACCATAGAGGGAAGCGGAGCGGCGTCAGCCACATGCAAACGCCCGCATCCCACCACCCCCTGACCAACTGTTCCACGCGCCCGCCGGTAGTCCTGCCTCGAACCGGACCTCAACGGAACCGGCCGGGACGCGGACTGAACCCCGCGCTTCCCCCCACACCGCCTGAGGGGCGACTTTGGTCGCGGTCCCCCCCGTAGCGCCGGCATCTTGCCGGCGCTCGACCGATCAGGTCAAGTCTCGAAGGCGAGGCTCCCTCTATGACTTGAACCGGGACATGTTATCCCGGCTTCTACGAGGCGGATCCCGCCCGCCTCGCATTTGACTCAATCTCCGGGGGGGGGGGTATTATCATCTGGAAGCGGGCGGCTGTTGATGGGCGGCATCTCATGGGCTCAGAGCCGGAAGCGGGAGAACGGAAAAGCGCGGGAACGGTTCGTCGTGCCACGCATATCCTTGGGTCACTGGCGTTCCTCTCACTGCTTCTCGTAACCTTTGTCCTTCTTGCCCCCCGCCCAACAGCGCGTGCCGACGACTTCGTGGTCACCGACCCCGGCGACTCCGGCCCAGGTACGCTAAGGAAGGCGATAGAAGATGCCAACACCAACGGCGAGCCCGACACCATAACCTTCTCCTCAGAAATGACCATCCAGCCATCGAGCAGTTACACCCTTACCGAGGGTTCGACGACCATAGACGCGGGTGCCAATACGGTGGTTATCGACGCGCAACTGATACCAGGCCCGGGTTCACAGCACTGTTTTCTCGTTATGTCTGACGGGAATACCATCAAGGGGTTAAGGGTGGTTGGAACAACCGCCTGGTATTCAGCGATAGCCATCTACAACTCAAGTTACAACACCGTCAGTGGGTGTTTCATAGGAACGAGAGATGGCCAGAGCCCGGATCCAAACGGTTACGGGATAGTGATCTCCGGCAATGGAAACGTAATCGGCGGCGATACTCCGGGTGACCGGAACGTCATCAGCGGCAACGATCCTTACGGCGTGGGCATTATCGGGGGTAGCAACAACGTCGTCAAGGGAAACTATATCGGGGTGGACCAGCACGGCAACAATTCGATGCCGAACCAATTGTACGGGGTAGTTGTCATGGGGGGGTCTTCCGGGACCGAGATCGGTAACGAGATATCCGGAAACGTCGTCGCGGTGGATGGCGGGTGGAACGTAGCGATCATGGGCGCTGAGGGGACCGTTGTTTCGGGAAATCACATCGGCCTGAACGCCGCGGGAGATTCTCCCGCGGCCAGCTCACCTTCATACGGCGTTATTATTGTTGACTCCTCGAACAATGCGATCGGTGGACAGGGTCCCGCGTCAAGGAATGTCATATCGGGAAACATCAACGGCGTAGTTATCGCCGCGCAAAGCGAGGAGACGACCGGAAACGTCGTTACGGGGAACTACATTGGCACCAACGCTGACGGGGATTCGGCTATCCCCAACGGAGTAGGTGTCGGTATTTTTGGGGGGAAGTACAACGTTATCGGAGGGGATTCATCAGGAGAGAGAAACGTCATTTCAGGGAACAATATGAGCGGAGTGTATTTAGTCGGTATCCCCGAAGAGCCTGTTACAGAGAATAACATGGTATCCGGCAACTATATCGGGACCGACGTAACAGGCGTGAACCCGATTCCCAACCTTCAAGATGGGGTACGCATCGATTGTTGCCGGAGCAACCTCATCGGCGGCGACATACCCCTCGAGGGAAACGTCATCTCGGGGAACGCAGGAAGCGGCATAAGGGTCTACGGCGTGCTGGACCTGGAGGCGTACAACAACGTGATAAGCGCCAACCACATAGGCTGCGGCAAGAGAGGTGAACCGATCCCCAACGGCGCCGGTATCGACCTGGGAGCTTACGCACAGAACAACCGGGTCGGGGGAGCCGGCACCCAGGAGGGGAACACCATCTCGGGCAACACCGCCGAGGGCATCGTGCTCTCGGGAACGGACAACTACAATAACGCCATAATCGGCAACTTCTTTGAGGGAAACGGGGGTCTGGCCGTAGACATCGCGCCGGACCCCGGACCAAACGCCCCCCCGGGCTCCTTTCCCTATCCCACCCCGGGACGACCCAACCTCTGGATGAGCATGCCAGAGATGGGAAGCGCCCTCGAGTACGAGAGCGGGACCACAGTGACCGGTACCTGCGTTCCGGACTCGATAGTCAGGCTCTACCGGGCAGCGGAAGACCCGACCGGCTACGGGGAGGGGGCCGAGTACCTCGGCTGGGCCCAGTGCGACGGGGACGGGGAGTTCTCCCGGGAGAACCTCACGCTCGAGGCGGGTGAAACGGTAACCGCCCTGGCCACGGACAGGTCCGGCAACTCGAGCGAGTTCTCAATGTGCGTGACAGTGCTCGACCGCGTGCCCCCACACGGATCGGTGGCCATCAACAACGGTGCACCCCAGACGACCGAGAGCCTGGTCAAGCTCTACCTTGACGCATACGATAACGTCACCCCCAAGGACAAGATGCGGATGATGGTCTCCAACAGCCAGGGGTTCACCGGCGCCTCCTGGGAAGCGTTCACCGAGCAGAAGGAATGGGAGCTCCCCCCCGGCCTTGGAAAGAGGACGGTCTACGTCAAGTACATGGACGAGGTGGGCAACGTGAGCCCCGCCTACAGCGACGACATAGAGGTGGTCCAAGCCGACGAGCCGCCTGCCATATCCCCGGTCTGGTACTTCGCGGAGGGTTGTACCAGAGACCCCTTCCAGGAGTGGATAGTCATAATGAACCCCAACGGGGAGGACGCCTATATCGGTATAACACTATACATGCCCGGAGAGGTAGTAGAGAGGAAGTGGCGCGTTGAGCCTTACCGACGTGGTTCACTGCACCTCGACTCGGCAGAAGAGATCGACGGCCGAGACGTAGCGGTGAAGATCGTCGCTACTGACAAGTACGGGACTCCCCTGGGGGTCATCTGCGAGCGCACCATGTACTGGCGTGGGCCGGACGGCGAGGTTAGCCCCCACCGGGATGAGTACACCTACAACATGAACAGCGGTCCCTACTGGTGGGAGAGGACCGACGGCCACAACACGGTGGGGGCCACCGCGACCTCAAAGGAGTGGTACTTCGGCGAGGGCTGCACCGCCTTCGGTTTCGACACCTGGATGCTGCTGCTCAATCCGAACCAAGAGACCGCCCACGTGACGCTTCGGTGCATGACAGACTGGGGCATTGAGACGATAGGCCCGATAGGCCTACAACCGGAATCAAGGTTCAGCGTCTCGATAGACGAACACCTCCCGGAGGCCAACGTGTCAATCAAGGTGGAGTCCGACATCGGCATCATAGCCGAGAGGAGCATGTACTGGGACGAGATGAGGGGAGGCCACAACACCATGGGGGTGACCGCTCCGTCCCTCCAGTGGCTCTTCCCCGAGGGAACAACAGCCTGGGGCTTCGAGGAGTGGGTCCTGGTGCAGAACCCGAATGACGAGACGGCGGAGCTTGAGCTGCTTCTCTGCGGCAAGGACGGTCCCCTGGAGAAGCTCGACCTTGTGGTTGAACCCCACCGGAGGAAGACGGTTCACTTGAACGAACTGGCCCCCGGCATGGACGTCTCAACAGAGGTCACATCCACCAACGGGGTTCCGGTAATCTGCGAGCGCTCAATGTACTGGGAGACCGGCGGCCACAGGGCCGGCCACAACTCAATGGGCGCACCAGACGCGGCGCGCAACTGGTACCTGGCGGAAGGGGAAGACCTGGCCTGCCTTGACATCGAATCGTACCTGCTCATCATGAACCCCACCGATGAGCCGGTTACCGTTGAACTCTACTTCCGGGGGCCCTCCGGGATAATCTCCTGGGAGGTCATCCCCAACATCAAGCCGCACTCGAGGTACACACTCAAGACCAAGGACTATACGGCGGATAGCGTCTTCTGCGTGGAGGCCAACGTAGCCGACGAGGGAAAAGAAAAGAGGGTCGCAATCGAAAGGACGATCTACTGGTGCCGGAAGTTCGGGGGGCACGTGTCGACCGGCTACGCGCCCCCGGCGGGTGAACGGTAATCCGAAAAGCACATGAACCGACCACGGTCCATCGTGAAGAACAGACAGGAGAGAAGGGCATTGCCTCGTTTCCTTGAGTACAGGAGAGTTCTACTTGCCCTGGCCATTGCCGGCATAGTTATCCTGGCCGTAGCGGCAGGCCCGGGTGCTACAGGTGAAGAGGAAGCGACTTGGCCCGAACCGAACGATTACGCGACAAGAAGAGTCCTTGGCCTTCAGGCCTGGGACAGCACCTGCGGGATGGGCGAGCAGAACAAACCAGATCCCGGGATAAAACTGAAGACAAGTGCCAGCATCTGGGCTTTCCTTAGTAAATCAATTCCCAAACTGCCTGACGGGTCATACGATGTTGACAAATGGAAGAAGCGACTCTCCGACTATATAACGAACGATTACTTCGACGGTTATTCAAGGGTTGGGATCGTTCCCTTCACGGAGAATTCCTATGAGGAGTCATTCAAGTACGGTGATTTCTTCGTATCCACAGGCCTGCTCCTTTCAGAGTCAAGGGCGATGGGTTCCTCGGGCAAGCGCTTTGACAAGTTCGATAGAATCCTGAACAGCCTTGGGGAGTACGGTTTCTTCGGCACGAAGGTGACCACTACGATCAGGGTACCTGACGGTTACGAGTGCTACGACAACTCCGGATGGCTCAAGTGGTCGGGTACCAGGGATGGCTCACCTGGCTCTTCCGGCTTTCCGTTCGTTCCGGCTCTTGAGCCTGATGGTGAAACGATTGTTGATTGGTCGGGGGGCATACCAACTCCCGAAGAGGTTGATGAAGATTACAAAGATAAAGTACATCCATTGACTTTAGAACCGTACGATTGCGGGCCTTACAAAGCCAGAATAACGGAACTCGTCAAAGCGACCATCTACCGGGGCGCAGGCATGGAGTTCTACCGGGAGTACTTCAGGGCCCTTTCAAACAGCGACAAGAAAGAAGCCGATCAATCGTCGCGCGGCTACGGCAGCGCAATCGGCTACTACGAGCCGGCCGAGGAACCGGGGCGCGGGTTCAACCTGATAGAAAGGCAGTACGACGCTGACTATCTCGCGTCTACCGGCGAGTTCAAGCTCGCCAACTACTGGGGACCCCAGTACGCATGGATTCATTTCTACGGCTGGCCGACCATAGACTACCCGAGGCTCCAGCAGGTGGCCTACGACGAGATAAAGGAAAACGATCCGGGCGGTAAGTCGTGCGTTATAAGCGGCGACCTCTACGACGACCAGGCGTATTTGCCCGTGCACCACGAGTCGGGCCTTCACGAGAACTGGGATTCCTACAACCGGGCGCTCGACGACAACGGCAGGCCCGGTCAGGCGGTGAGCGCCAGGATCGAGTCGAACGTACCCGTACTCTGCGAGCGGCCCATGTACTTCAACTACAGCGATAGGATCCCGGGGGGTCACTGCACTTTCGGGGTAGTAGAGCCTGAAACGGAGTGGTACTTCGCCGAAGGCTGCACGTTGGAAGGTTTCGAGGAGTACCTGTGCATCCAGAACCCGAATCCGGCGACCGAGACGGCAACGGTAACAGTTGAGTACATGACGGAGAACGGTGTAATCACCAGAGGGCATGAAGTAGCGGGAAACAGCAGGAACACCATCACGGTTCACGACTCCGGTCAGGCTGGCCCGGACAAGAACGTTTCGGTCAAGGTGACATCAAACATACCGATAATCTGCGAGCGGCCCATGTACTTCAACAATAAGGGAAAGTACAGGGGGGGCCATATCGTTGCCGGAGCCAACGCTCCACAAGATGAATGGTACTTTGCCGAGGGCTGCACCCGAGAGGGCTTTGAGACCTGGCTCTGCATCCAGAACCCGCAGGTAAACGCGGCAACCGTTGACATAGTCTACATGCTGGACGGCGGAGAAACGATATCGAAGCAAGAGACCGTCGACGCAACCAGCAGGAAAACGGTGAAAGTCAACAATCACGTACCCCCAGGCCGGGACGTATCCATCAAGGTGACCTCCAATCAGGCCATTGTCTGCGAGAGGCCGGTTTACTTCGAGTACCCGGGAAGGGGAAACGTCCCCGGCTGCAACGGTGGCCACAATACCCTGGGGGCGACAGGCCCTGCGAAAAACTGGTACTTCGCCGAAGGCTGCACCAGGCACGAAGCCGGGCAAGGCAAGTTCGAGACCTGGCTCTGTCTCCAGAACCCAAGTAAAGAGCAGACTATAGCAAAGATTACGTGCATGAACGAGGAGGGCACGGTAATAGAACATGACCGGAACTTGCCTGCCCATAGCCGTGTCACACTGTTTATTGAAACAGACATTGTGGATGATGTAACGGGAAGCACCGTGGGCCCCCAGCGGGATGTTTCCATTCAAGTGCAGGCCGGTCACCCTATCGTGTGCGAGCGGCCCGTGTACTTCAAAAACAACAGGAAGCTGCGGGCTCTCCGCTACGGAGGGGGTAACTGGAGACGGGACGTACAAGGAAGGCTCAGCAACGCCTTTGACATCGAGAAGGACAATGGGGCCAAGGTCGCCGCCGCAAATGCGTGCCTCAATATGGAGGAGGAGTGGCAATATACCGAGCAAGAAATCATGGGATTGATCGGTACGACGCCCGAGGAAGAAAAGCGGGTAAACTATCACTGGGAGTTCTACGACGAAAGTGTATCGGGCGGCCACAACGTCATGGGCAGCGTCCAGGGAGGGGCCACCAAGTGGTACTTTGCCGAAGGCGCGGTAGGCTCGATGTGGCCGGGGCTCGAGGTGAAGGACTGCACGGGAAACGTATTCGAGGAGTATATCTGCATCATGAACCCGAACGCTCAGGAAGCCGAGGTTCGGCTCTATGTCCAGACGGAGGAGGGCCAGGAGATCAGGGGGCGGAGAGATACGGGGACCACAATCTACAAGATACCGGGAAAATCAAGGAAGACCATCAAGTTGAACACCGAGCTCTCCTTTGGCAAGAGCTGCGATGCGATAGGGGTTCACCTCTTCGGCCGGCCGGGGGACTGGGAGTACGCGTACGACAGCTTGAAGAGACTCCTTAATGAGTTCGTGCGAAACGGCAATTCCGCGTATACAAACAAGGAGCTGGTCGTCTCGAGCTGCGGGTGGCCCCACGGGGACCCCTTGCCCAATGAAGAAGGAGTAATTGTCCCAACTGAAAGGGGCACCAGCACCTACGAGAACCAACTCATGTCAATAGAAGAGATCGAGGACTTGATGTCCCATAACGCAAGCGAACCCCCCGACGAACATGGTCGTACCGACCCCCCAAGCTTCTGCGACAAGGTCTGGGTCTACAAGGACGTTGACGAGCAGGTCGCAAAGGACGCCTACTTCGGGTACTTCAGCTACCATGAGACTGACCCCGTTCCTCTAGAGGTAGGTAACACAACGCTCTGGGCCGAGATCAAGAAGCAGCTTGACGCCCTGACCAGCCCCAAGACCTTACCGGCGAACCGGTTTACCGTCAAGACGGTGGAAGAGTACCTGAAGGAGTATGGGATAATAAAGTAGAGGTTGTGAGGATATGCGTTTACAGAAAGCCTTCCGGCTCACCGCACCGATAGTCGTTCTCCTTGTCATGGCGCTAATGCTACCCGCCGCGGCCCGGGCCGAACCTGTCGTCCACTGGGCGGAAGGTGGGGTGGAGGTCGCGCCAAATAAGAGTATGCATCCAGATGGACACGCCTCTGCGGCCAAAACAGAAGACGGAGGAGTACTTGTTTCCTGGGTGGATTCTGAAGGGATCCTTGTGGCCCAGAAAATCACACCAGATGGGAACATTGCCTGGGCTCCCGATTGCGTGCAGGTGAGCACTCTGGCAGTTGAAGAAAGATGGCCAAGTATTGAGCCTGATGGCATGGGAGGGGCATACATCTGCTGGGGCTGGGGAACTTACTCAAGGGGTGGAACGCTCTATCTCCAGCACCTGGATTCAGATGGAGAGTTGTTTGATGGCTGGGAAAAGGAGGGCAAGGCAGTTGTCTCGGGACCCGAGGTCTCACCAAGCATCGGCCTTATTGCAGACTCCGCGGGGGGAGTATATGTGGGTTTCTATAACGACGGTGTTAAATCCTACCTGCGTTATGACCCAAACGGCACGGTCCACCCCGGCTGGCCCAACGAAGGAAAAAGGGTCTGCACCGAAGGCGAATTCCACGTTTTCATTAGAACAAAGCTTCTGTCTGACGGTGGCCTTCTTGCCGCGTGGGAGGGCCGAAGGACGGACGAATGGTCCGACGTATATGAAGGAATCTACGTCCAGCGCATAGACCCCGACGGTGACTACCACAAGGGGTGGGACCCCGAGGGAAAGCTGATCTACGAACAGTTTGACGATGAATACAGTAACTTCTATACAGATTCTATGATACCCGAAGACAAAGACTGGATGCTTCTATCCTGGAACAAGAACCCCTATGGGATAGTCGGCCTGTACATAGATGAAAACGGAGAGCCGCTCCCCGGCTGGTCGTCGGAAGGGAAACTGCTGATACCGGACAGCGAATTTCCGGGAAATCCCAATCCCAATTTGGGCACCGAGTATTACTGGGGTACCACCACCGACGGCGCGGGCGGGGCCTTGCTTCGATGGGAGGATCGGGGCACCGACGACTTGAGGGTTGCCCACATCGACGAGAAGGGCTGCTTCGACCCCGTCTGGGGCGGGGAGGCGGGGAAGGTGCTAAGGTCCGGAGATGGTTCTCCGTTCTCATATGAAGATGGTGGAGCCCCCGATGGAGCCGGCGGCTTATTTATAAGGGACTACTATTGGCTTCACCACATAACCAACCAGGCCACCGCCGCCGAGGGCTGGCCAGATAAAGGACTGCTCATTTCAACAACGGATAGTTTAGACGCTGCTTGCGGCGAAACACTAGGCTTAATATACATCTGGTCTGAAGACCGTGACGGCACCGGCGACCGCCTCTACGCCCAGAAGATAACCGACCCCTCCAACTTCTCCACCTACGTGCTAGTACAGAACCCGGGGGAGAAGCAGGCCAATGTGAACGTGGAGTTCATGATCCCGGGGGGATTCACCAGGAGCGAGACGGTAACCGTCCCCGCTAACAGCAGGAAGACCATAGACGTGATGGAGTACCTGGCGGGAAGGGAGGTATCCACCAAGGTAACCTCGGTAACCGCCGACACCCCCGTAATATGCGAGAGAAGCATGTACTTCGACTACAAGGGAACCTATGAGGGTGGACACGACTGCACCGGGGTCACCGCTCCCGGTACCACCTGGTACCTGGCCGAAGGGTACACCGCCAACCGGTTCGACACCTACCTCCTGCTCCAGAACCCGGGTGAGAACACAGCGGAGGTCACCGTCACCTACATGCTCCCCGGCTCTGCCACGGTAGAGGGCACCTACACCGTACCGGCCCACTCCCGCTACACGGTCTCGGTTGACGCGGTACCGGGCCTGGAGTCAACCGAGCTCTCCATGAAGATAGACTCAAGTGCGCCCATATGCGCCGAGAGGGCCATGTACTTCAACTACTACGGCAGGATAGGGGGACACGACCAGGCGGCCATCGGCTCACCGGAGAAGACCTGGTACCTCCCAGAGGGGTACACCGCGGAAGAGTTTGATACCTACGTGCTGGTGCAGAACCCGGGAGACACCGAGGCAAGCGTCACCTACACCTACATGAACGATGAGGGCGCCGTCATCCCCGTCGAGGAGAAGGTCGGCCCCCACTCCCGCTTCACGGTCAAGGCTGACGACATCCCCGAACTATCCTCCTGTGAGTTCTCAACGAAGGTGTCCTCAAACGTCCCGGTAATAGCCGAGAGGGCCATGTACTTCGACTACAAGGGCAAGGCCGGAGGTCACGACTCTGTAGGGGCCACCTCCCCCTCACCCACCTGGTACCTGGCAGAGGGGTACACCGCGGGGGAGTTCGACACCTACGTGCTCATGCAGAACACCGGGGACACCACCGCAACCGTTGAGGCCACCTACATGCTTCCCTGGGGGGACCCGGTGGTAGAGACCTACGACATCCTCCCCAACTCCCGCTACACCGTTAAGCTGGACGACATCCCCGGCCTTGAGGCAACCGAGGTCTCAACGAAACTGGAGACCACAGGGGGCACCGGGATCATCGCCGAGAGGGCCATCTACTTCACCTACCAGGGCAAGTGGAGCGGGGGGCATGACGCTATAGGGGTCACCCAGCCGTCCGCCACCTGGTACTTCGCCGAGGGGTACACCGGGTACTGAGAGGGAACTCGAGAAGCCTCCCCACGGAGTCCCCGGGCTGTTGCACGCCCCGGGCTGTTGCATAACAGACATCGTTTGAGTGGATGTTGCAACAGCAACAGCCCGGGGGTGGCGTATCTTGTCTGACCGCCGCTTGTGTAACGCGTGGGGACAGGCCCGCTGTCGCATTGCGTACATCGTTCTGGGTGGGGAGGTCGAACGACAACAGCCCGGGCCAGTCCCCGTTTGGGCAACGGCAACAGCCCGGGGGTGGCGTATCTTGTCTGACCGCCGCTTGTGTAACGCGTGGGGACAGGCCCGCTGTCGCATTACGTACATCGTTCTGGGTGGAGAGGTTGAACGACAACAGCCCGGGCCAGTCCCCGTTCGGGCAACGGCAACAGCCCGGGGATGGCGGGTTGTTGTCTAGCGTTATCGCTTATAGACGGGGTGCCAGGCACCTGCGTTGCATAATGGGGCATGAGTTTGGGCGGAGATTCCAACAGCAGCACCGGAGCCAGGCACCGTTTCGGTGGGGACTCGAAAGACAACACCTGAGCCAGGCACCTTCGGGTGGCGGGGAAGGGGCGGAGGGGGGCGCCGCCTTCCAGGCGGCATCATGCGTACGGAATGCGGGCTGTCGCCAATACTGATCGCTGGCGGTTGCGTTACCTTTGCTTTATCGTTGTACGTATTATGAATGAGAAGTGGGTGAAGACATCGGTGAGGCTGGTGGACCGGGCTGGATTTGAACCGGTGACTCCAGGCCAGCGGAAATCCAGGTTCAAATTCAGCCGGGCGAAACGATGTACAAGCGCTCCACGAGCAAACGCACACGAGCAAATGAAACGATACACATTTAAGCTGGCGGTCCTGGTCGCGGTGGTGGCGGTGACCCTGCTGGTGATGTCTCAGGTCGCCCTGGCCGCCGGGGACGCCCAGGTGATCGTCGAGCTGCAGCAGAACAGCCCGAGCGGTGTCACTTATCCCGACAGCTTTGCCGAGCAGAAGATAGCCGGGACCAACACCGGCACCAAAGAGGAGTACAAGTTTCAGCGGCAGAGGGAGGGCGGGCATTTCTCCTACGTGCTGGCGAACCTCGACCCTTCCACCGCCTACAAGGTGGAGCTGAGCTTCGTGGAGCACGAATTCTCCTCCAGTGGCAAGAGGGCGTTCAACGTTTACTTACAGAACATCAAGGTGCTCAACCGGTTGGATATCTACTCCAGGGTAGGAAAGGACTGTGCTTACCAGCGGACGTTCACCACCCTGTCGGACACCGATGGGCGACTGGATATCGTGCTGCGCTCCGACGAGTCCGGCGGCAAGAACTACGCCACCGTAAGCACGATACGGGTCTACAGGGGGTCTTCCACCAACGTGGTGGAGATCGACGCCTCGCGTAGCCGGCAGAACCCATTCTTCGTTTACGAGAATTCCGTATCACCGCCGGTGCGACGCACCGATAGCGGTTCCCAGAACACCCGGGAGACGGTGCTTGGGCGCATGGGCTCGCGGACGGTACTTAACCTGTTGCCCCAGAGGCTGGCCTGGCGCTTCTCCTCGCTGGGGGACGGGACCGGTGACCTGTCCGACCTCGTCCTGGCGGTGAACGACGGGCTCGAGACCCGCTGCCTGCCGTTCACCGACCGGTACCCGGTGTGGGAGTCTATAAGCCAGTCGCAGACCATGACCTCACAGTCGTATGAGTGCGCCTCGCCGCAGACCGATTTCGAGATGGACGTTACGTTCCGCTCGCCGTTCTACCCGGGCGATGAGAAGGTGAGTGGCGCGCCTTTCTTCTACGTGGACGTGACGGTGAAGAACGCCGGGGGCACACCGGCGTCGGGCGATGTCATCCTGGCCTGGCCGAGCCGCCGCGACTTCTCCTTCAGTGTCCCGACCGAGTTCTCGACCACCACCGAGGAGGGACTTGAGTACACGACGAGGTATCCGTACTTCGATGAGACATTCGGCAACTGTAACTGCGAGACCGCAAGGGAGGCCATCGCGGTCCCGGCGGGGGAGGCCGCGGGGGTCGATTTCCGGGGGTCGGCGGAGGCCGAGTTCACCGATTTCAGCGGGGATCGCCTGTGGGGGTACACGTCGCCCGGTGGTTACCCGGACACCTACAACGATTACAAGTCGCCCACGTTCACCTACTACCCGCGTGGCTACTTCGGGGCGGTATGGTCGGTGGCGGGACTCGCCCCGGGGGAGTCCGTGACGCGGCACTTCGTGGTGGCGGGGTACGTCGCCGACAACGTGCTCAAGGTGAAGAACAGCGAGTACGAGGACGATACATTCAAGTTCAAGTACACCAAGCAGTTTGCCGACGTACAGGAGGTCGTCAACTACGCGGTCACCTCCCGCTGGACAGGAGACATGATCGAGGACAAGTCCCTGTTCTTCGATTCCACCATCTCGTCCGATTCGAACCTGACACTGTCATCCGCCTACCGGGACGACGTCCGCGGCCTGATCGCCTACTCGTTCAAGAGTTTCCTGATGAACACCTGGTGGGCGGAGTCGGACTCCGGCCGGGAGTGGTTCAGCGTCTGGGAAGGCAGTTGCTGCAGGTTCCACAGCACCGTGGACGTAGAGTACAACGACGCCTGGTTCTACTTCAGTTACTGGCCGGAACTACTCGAGAAGACAATGGACGAGTGGGTTCTGTACCTGAAGTCCAGTCGCCAGGGAACCTACCTCTCACACGATATGGGCTGGAACTACGATTGTTCCGGCCAAGCGTACCCCCACGACATGGGGGTGGAGGAGAACACCGATTTCATCCTCCTCCTCTACAAGTACTGGAAGAGCACCGGTAACACCGCCTACATGCGGGGCAAGTTCCCGCTGGTTCGGAAACTGATCGACTTTATCATCAACTGTGACGACAATAACAACGGGTTGCCGGACCAGTACACCTGGAACACGCTGGACCAGTCCACCCCCGCCCTGCAGTTTTCGAAGGACCAGACGTACCTGGGGGTGAAATGCCTGTCGGCGCACCAGGCGGCGCGGGAGATGGCGTTGAACCAGTCCGTGCCGGATCTTACCTACGAGAAGAAGTGCCATGGCCAGGTGGAACTGATTAACCAGACCCTGGCTTACGACCTCTGGCTCTCGGACCATTTCGCGGTCTGTCTCGACGGCAACGTAGAGGCCGCCGACCGGGAGGCGTACAGCATCTATCCCTCGAACGGGCTGCTGTACCTGCTGGGCGGCGGCCGGAGCACGGGGGTGACATCCGGCAACATGGAGCGGTTTCGCACCGATATCGTCAACTCGACCGACAAGACAATGAAGAAGTACGGTTGCACCCACTCCACCTACAACGCCTACAACCAGTGGGTCTCGCAGAACCTCTGGAGGGACCAGGTGGCCTGCTACCTGGGGGTCCAGCTGCGATCGGAGAACCCCCTGGCGCTTACCGGGCGTTACTGGGATCTGCAGAAGTACTTCGCCAGGAACATGAACGGTAGCTTCTGGGACGTTCTGATATACCCGGGCGGGTCCGGCGGTTCCGGCGGGTCCGGCACGCTTGAGGAGTCGGGCAGCTGCCGGCAGCCCGCCCCATTGGATGGTTCAGGCGCCGGATCGCCCGCCGACGGGGGCGCGCGACCGGGCACGGTTCGCGCGGAGTCTTCGAGTTACGGACAGAGCCTCGGTTACTACCCCCGGGGCGCGGTGAGCCTGGGGCTACTGGAAGCGGTGGCCGGGATCGCGCTCGACCGGGGCGCGAACGCTCTTTACTACCAGCCTACAACGTATCCGCTGAGGGTTCCCATATTGAGCTGCGCCGATTGGGGCAACGCCGACCCCGCCGCGAGGATTCCCACAATGTACTTCACCGGCGCTTCGAGCCCGCCGGCAGTTACCAACGGGGGTCTGTTGCCCTCCACCGTCGCGCCGCGCGAGATGAGGGATGTCTCCAACGTGGAGGTGGGGGGCCACGCTATCAGCCCAAACCAGGACGGGGTGAACGACTCGGTTACGGTCTCCTACACTCTCCCCCTGCCGTCGAATGTTGCCCGGTCGGTCTGGGGCGGAAAGGACCGCGCCAGGTCGCTTGGAGCGGAAAGCCAGGGCGCGGGGGTGCACAGCTTCGCCTGGGACGGCAGGGCGGATGACGGCTCGGTGGTGGCCGACGGCATCTACACTGCGAGAATCGACGCCCTGGCGAGCGACGATAAGTACGCCATAAGGCCGGCCTCGGCGCCGGTCTACGTAAACAGTTCGATACCCGACCTCTCGGCCGACTGGTACCTGGCGGAGGGCTTCACCGGCCACAACGAGACGGGCGGGGAGTTCGAGGAGTACGTGCTCATCCAGAACCCCGACCCCGCGGAGGCGGCGATAGACGTGACATTTATGCTGTCCGGAGGGGAGACCGTCGAGCGCTCGTACCGGTTGGCGCCGAACAGCCGTTTCACCATAACGGTTGACGACATCCTGCCTGACGCGGAGGTGAGCACCCACGTGCACTCGGACAGGAACATCGCGGTGGAGCGGGCCATGTACTTCAACGAGCGGAAGGCGGGCCACGCCTCGATAGGTGTTTCGGCCCCGTCGGAGATATGGTACCTGGCCGAGGGGTACACAGCGGAGCACTTCGACGAGTTCGTGCTGATACAGAACCCCGGCGACGCCGAGGCCGAGATCACCGCCACCTTCATGGTGCAGGAGGCGGACAACGTCACCGAGGAATACAGCGTAGGGCCGCACTCGAGGTTCACCATCCACGTGGATGACATCATCCCCGGCCACTCGGTATCCACCATGATCGAGAGCGACCAGCCGGTGGTGGTCGAGCGTGCCCAGTACCTGAACTACATGACCGCGGGCCACTGCTCCATTGGCGCCACGTCCCCCTCGCGAACCTGGTACCTGGCCGAGGGGTACACTGACCAGGGGTTCGAGGAGTGGGTGCTCATCCAGAACCCGCAGGACTCCTACAACAACATCACGGTGACGTTGATGGAGAGCACCGGGGAGAACATGGTGAGGAACTACCTGCTGCCCCCGGAGTGCCGTTTCACCATGTTGATAGACGAACTTCTTCCCGCCAGCGAGGTTTCCATCAAGGTGTGCTCGGAGAACCCGGTTCTGGTCGAGCGGGCCATGTACTGGAACGACCGGAGCGACGGCCACGACTGCATCGGGACCCCAACCCCCGACTCGGAGTGGTACCTGGCCGAGGGGTACACCGACGGTGGGTTCGAGACGTGGATACTGGTGCAGAACCCGGGCTACGAGCAGCGCAACGTGACGTTCACTTTCATGGAGCCGTCGGGCGTGAATATGACCAAGGAGTACCAGGTGGCCCCCCGCAGCCGCTTTACCGTGGGGGTGGACGAGATACTCCCCGCCTCCGAGTTCAGCACCCGGGTATCCGCCGACGGCCCCATAATCGTCGAGCGCGCCATCTACTTCAACGACCGCTCCGGCGGCACCGATTCCCTCGGTATCCGCGGCTACTGACCCCACTTGACGGGCGACTCCGCTCCTTCCCCCCTCTGGGGGGAAGGCCGGGATGGGGGGTCCCTGTCGCCCTCCGGGTAGGTCCCCTCAAGTCCGCGTTCGGGGTGGGCCGCGGTCAAGCGAAGGTTCCGGTCGGCCGAATATAGAAGTAGAGGTGTGATATAATTTGTTAGTGAACTAAATACGATTCCTTTTGCCAGGGAGCCGGAGTCAGACTCCGGTCGGTCCTGGCGTTTTGTTTAGGGGGTTCTCGAGTTGAGAGTGATGAAAGTTGTCATACCGGGGGTGGTCATGCTTCTGGCCCTGTCGGTTACACCTGCCCGCGGGGCGGGTAACGGCGGGAGGACGCTGGTGGTATGCATAGACCCCGGTCATGGCGGTGAGGACCCTGGTGCCGTATGTAACGATGTCGAGGAGAAAGTGGTCAACCTGGAGATATCGCTGCGGATCCGCCCGCTCATCGAGGCGATGGGTTACCGGGTGGTAATGACCCGGACGACCGATATCACGCTGTCCCTGCAGGAGCGATGCGATATCGCCAACAACGCCCGGGCGGACATCTTCGTGAGCATCCACAACAACGCCCACCTGACGACCTCCGAGGGGACCGAGACGTTCTGTTACTTCGACTCGGCGGAGGGAAGGCACCTGGCGACGCTCATCCACCACGAGGTGGTGAAACGGATCGAGCTGACAAACCGGGGGGTAAAGGAAGCGGGCTTCTACGTGCTCAAGAACACCGACATGCCGGCCGCGCTGCTGGAGGGCGCGTTTATCACCAACCCGGAGGAGGCTGAGCTACTCCAGGACCCCGAGTTCCAGCAGGATATAGCCGAGGGAGTGGCGGAGGGCATACACAAGTACCTGATAGACCCCGGGCGCTTCGACACCTACATACTGATGATGAACCCCGACCAGGAGGAGACCGCCGAGGTCGAGCTAATCTACATGACCGGCGATGGGAAGCAAGAGCGCTACGAGGAAGAGGTGCCGCCGGGGCACAGGGTTACGATCCACGTTGATGACTATATCTCCAACCGGGACGTCTCCACGCTGGTGAGGAGCACCAACGGGGTGCCGATAGTGGCCGAACGGGCGGTCTACTTCGATTTCGACAAGGCCAGCGGTGGACATGGAGCCCCCGGTGTGCTCTCCGCCTCGACGGAGTGGCACCTGGCCGAGGGCTCGACCGATTGGGGGTACAGCACGTTCGTGCTCATTCAGAACCCCGCCGAGGACGAGAACCCGGTTGCCCTGCGGTTCATGCGCTCGGACGGCCACAACTACAAAGGCGAGTTCACCCTCGAGCCGCACTCGCGGTTTACCCTGGACGTCTCAACCGTTCCAGGCTTCGAGGAGGCGGACTTCTCGGTCAAGGT
>JAHIMR010000066.1 GCA_018896525.1 Actinomycetota bacterium | reverse complement strand
GATCCCCATCAGGTTGAAGATCCGCTCGTTCTTGGGGTTGTTGACCCGCGCCACCGTGCGGGGGACGTCGAAGGAGGTCTTGGCCAGCTGGCAGGCCACCAGGTTGTCGTCGTCGTCCCCGGTGACCGCGGCGAAGATGTCAGCCTTGTCCACCTGGGCTTCCGACTGGTACCGGTAGTCGCAGGCGTCCCCGTGGATCACCAGGGCGGAACTCCCCAGTGCGAGCTTCTCGCAGGTTTCATGGTCCTTCTCGATAACCACGACGGCGTGGCCTTTTCCGGTGAACTCATTGGTAAGGAAGGAACCGACCTTCCCCCCGCCGCTTATCACGATATAAATCGTCCTCACCCCTTTGCGTGTCTTTGACTCGACCGGGGACCGCTCTCTGTCCCTTTGCCCCAACCCTCTAACTGTTCTTCTTGAGGTGCCACTCGAGCTTCTGCAGGTCCTCCGGTGTGCCCAGGGCGCCTATGGTATCACCGTTTTTGAGAACCAGCTTATCTTCGGGCATGAAGCCGGTGTTCCTCCTTGCAACGTAGGCGAACGCCACTCGGGCCTTCTCACTTGCGGACCTCACGTTCTTCCCCCACCAGTACTCGGGGCACTCGAACTCGACCAGGTCGAACATGTTGTTCACGCACGAGCCCTGGGTGCGGACCAGGGGGCGGAGTATCCGTTCCAGAAGTTCGCGCGCCATCATTCGTGTACCACACACGTAGTTCAGGTCCAGGGCCTGGAACGTTTCCTCCTTGTCGGGGTTGAACAGTCGCGCCAGCACGTTGGGAACGCCGAAGACGTGTTTCGCAACCTCGGAGGCCATCAGATTCGTGTTGTCGAATTTGGTGACAGCGGTGAACGCGTCCGCTTCTTCTATCCCCGCTTTGATGAGGGTTTCCTCGTCGTAGACCATCCCCTCGAGCAGTTCGCCCTGATAGTTCCTGGGGAGCCTCTTGAACAACGACGGGTCCTTGTCTATCAACGTCACCCGGAAGCCTTCCATGGACAGCAGGTAGGCGATATGGGAACCGACCTGGCTGCAGCCCCCTATCAGCACCTTCGGCTTGACTCCCCGCTCGGTGATGGCCATGGGGTCCTCGGAGATCGGGATGATGTTGGCGGGGCGGGAGTTGTCGCCCGGGGTCTCCAGGCACTCTCTAATCGAATTCCAGCCTTCCTTTCTCATCGTAAGGACGACATGGTCTCCCGTCCGCAGGAGGGTGGCACTATCGAAAGAAATGTCCCTGTTATCTCGCACCAGCTTGATGAGCTTCGAGTATATCTCGTAGTCCAGGTAGCCCGACGGCTTGCCGTCCGCCTTCTTTCCCACCTCGAACTCGACCAGTTGTATTCCCAGGTCGGCTCTCTGGTATTGCACGATTACGTCTTTCCCCTGGAAAAGCTTCTCGATGATGCGGTCGGCCATCAGTGTGGTGCTGCACACGTAGTCGATGCCCATCTTGAAGAACGTCAGTTCCTTGTCCGGGTTATAGAGACGGGAGGTGACGTTGGGGACCTGGTAGATATTGGTTACGATCTCCGCCGTCATCAGGTTGGTGTTGTCGAAGTTGGTGACCGCGGCGAAGGCGTCCGCATCTTCGATGCCTGCCCTGTGGAGCACCTCCTCGTCGAACGCCACTCCCTCGATGGCTATGCCGTTGAAGTTGGTGCCCAGGCGCCGGAACGAGTTCTTATCCTTGTCGATGATCACGACATCGTGGCCCTCGTAGGAGAAGAGGTCGGCAAGCTTGGAACCTACTCTCCCGCATCCCGCGACAATGATGTACATCCTGTTACCAACCTGCTCTCGCATCTAGTTTCTTCGTCCACTATATTATGAATCAAATCAACGTTGTAAACACGTCCCAGCCAAACCGACATAGAACCGGGCGCCTATGCGGTAGAATATGTACTGTTTCAGGCAAGATGGGAGGTTACCAGTTGAGGTGCCGGTCGATCATATTCTCCTTGATGTTACTGCTGCTGGCAGGGCTGTTGGCGATGGCCGGCCCAGGCGGTCGCCGGGCCGGGGCGCGGCAGGTGTCATCGCTGCCTCCAATGACACACTGGTGACAGGTACCAGTGGCTCACTTCATAATGCAACGCAGGTGTCTGTCACCACGCTTATACGCGATAAAGCCAGACAAAACCCGCCATCCCCGGGCAAGAATGACACGATGGTGCCAGGCACCATCGTGTCATTCTTGCAATAGCCCGGGGCGTGCAACAGCCCTGGGCAAGGGTCGTATACAATTGGCTGGATGTCGGTCGGTTACCTTACCGGGAGGCTTGAGAATGAGAGTGATAATCGGCGCGGACCACAACGGCTTCGAGATGAAAGACAGGGTTGTCGCCCACCTTCGCGAAAACGGCATCGAGGTGAGGGACCTCGGTACGGCCGGACCCGAGCGGGTGCTGGTCGAGGAGTACGCGGTGGGTGTCGCCAGCGGCGTCGCCGGTGGGGATTCAGACACCGGCATCCTTGTCTGCGGGACCGGTCAGGGCATGCAGATGTTCGCAAACAGGGTGCGGGGAGTCAGGGCCGCCCTGTGCAATGATATCTTCACCGCCCGCCTGGCGCGGCAGAACAACGACGCCAACGTTCTGTGCGTGGGGTTCGACATAACGGGCGGCGACCACATCATCGCTATTGTCGACGAATGGCTCGCCACGGAGTACCTGGGGTTGGAGGACGACACCCTGGCCCGGCTGGCCGAGTTGGAGAGGTGACGCGGGGCTCCATACAGTGAGCGGGTGAGGCATGGAGAAGATAACGCTTGAACTGCCCCTGGTAGGGGTCAAGGTGCTAAGCGATTCGGTGGACGGCTTTGAGGATGTCGATGTCTACCACGGCGTCTCTTACTGTGATGCGGTGCGCCTTGCCACGTTCGGCGAGGAGCTCCTGGTGAAGCCCGGCTCTATCGGTGTCTGCAAGTGGGCGCCCGCGGTCCTTGGGTTGAAGACACCGGAGAACAGTTTCGAGAGGAGTCTGCTTCCGCGTCTGGGCTCGGTCGCCGGCCTCTACATCGCCCCCCTGTCACGCTTCCCGGAGGGCGCCCCACCGGACGTGGTTATCGTTCTGGGGCGCCCCACACAGATGAAGCGGGTCATGGAAGCCCTCGGAGAAGGCGCGCTTCAGCGAGCGTACTACGGTGAGATAGCCAAGACCGCCCTGAGGGTGGTGGACCGGCGCTTCAGTCTCAAGGTGATGCTCAGCTACGTATCCAACCGGGTGATGGCCCTTCTCCGGCGCTGGAAGCGCTTCGACGACCTCATCCGCGCCGCCATGAGCACCCAGGTACTTACCAGCGGCCTGGAGCGGATACTGAAAAACACCGTCGCCGATATGTCGATGTGCCGGAATTCAACGGTAATCCCGCTTGAGGAGGGCGCCGGGAACGTGTCGTTCTTCTGCGTGGGGGGCATATCTTGGGGAGGGAACCTCCCGGCAAACATGACATCAGGGTTCCCTTACAAGCTCATCGAGGGAGTCCACGATCGCCTGGAGTACCCCGGCAAGCGCGACCTTCCCACTCCCCCAACCGCTTGAGGGGCGACTTCAGTAGCCCTCCGGGAGTCCCCGAACCTCCCCTCAAAGCTGTATTGCCCACCGGAACCCGTGTCCGTCCCACGGAAGGGGCAGTGCGTTACCGGAAGGGCTTCAGTAACGGGGTTTCTGCTATAATGAAAACAGGGGGTAAACGGTCACATGAGTAAAAACAGAAGAACATCATCAGTGTCCAGTATGTGGTTGAGACTGTCGCTGGTTCCGGTTGTGGTGGCGGCGACAGCGTTGCTCCTCGGGTGGGTGGTGGTCAATGAAGCCGCCGCGTACCCGACCCCTGAAGAGACCAAGATACGGGAACTGATCTTTCCCACGCTTGGGAACCCGGCGGTGGTGAAGAAGGGGCAGACCCTGGAGGTGGAGTGGGACTTCCGCGATGGGGACCCGGGGGTGGACCTGCCGGCTTCCGTCGGCAACTGGGCCGCCGAGCTCAACTCCTCGAGTTCTCCCTGTCCCCAGACGTTGCAGTTGGAGTTCGCCGGGGCCACCCTGGCGCCATCCACCAGATGGCCCGTATATTGCCGAACCTACGATTCCGGTGATGACGCCCCCGAAGCGCCGGGGTACGGCGACCTGGGGTACGACATCTACAAGGTGACGTTCAACATTCCCGGGGACATACCGGAGGGGCTCTACGAACTCACGGTCTCGGCGGAGGCGGATGGCGCCACGGTTGCGAGGACCACGCACCACTCGGTGAAGGTGGTGGACGAGTTCAAGGATGACTACTGGATAGCGGCCATCGCCGACCCGCATTTCAACGACGGGCGCGGAGAGGACAAGACCTACGCGGGCGACCCCGAGGTCGTTGAGTACAGGACCTTCAAGAAAGCGGTGGACATAATCAACCACCTTGACGTGGAGTTCGTGGTCTTCATGGGTGACGTGACGTTCGGGGTGCCCAACTCCTCCTACTCGGTATTCATCCCATCGGGAATGCCCAAGCCCGAGGTCGACATCTACGACTACGAGTACTCAACCTCCTACGAGATATTCAAGATGCTGGAGCACCCGGTCGTGGTGACGATCGGCAACCACGACGGCTACTTCAGTGACTGCCTGGACGATGAAGGGTTCCGGTACTTCCAGGACTTCTTCGCGCCGCTCTACCGCGGCTGGGATTACGGGAACAAGGCCCACGTGACCGTTCTGAACACGATGGACTGGTCGTCTGATGCCCGAAAGCCCACCATCTGTAATCTAATCGGTAACGATTGCGCCTTCATCGACACGTTCTCTTACGCGCCGACCCTGTATTACCGGGGCAAGATACGCTACAACCAGAGGAACTGGATGCCGGGGGAGATGGCCTCCGGCGCCGGCAGCCCGCTCACCCTCGTTTCCCAGCACCACGCGCCTCTGGGGAGCAATGATGGCTGGCATGGTGGAGCCCCCGGCAAAGACGAACTGCTCCAGGCGCTCAAGGACAACAACGTCGATGGCGTCCTGCACGGGCACGCTCACGGCGACGAGATAGCTTACGACACGGGTAACGGGAACACGCACACCATCCACATGAACACCACCAGCACCACGATGGACATCGAGTACTATCCGGGGTTCCGCCTGTTGCATATAGTGGATGGTGTCATCGAATCGTACGGCTACTACCCGGACGCGCCAACCAAAGACAAGTGGTCCGTTCCAACCTACGCGGAAACGGAGTTCCCGCCACCGTCGCCGACAAGCTCGTACCTCAGCTCGTTTGAGACGCCCCTGCTCGACAGCCATATAATCGACTCCGATGAGACGGTAGCAACCTGGCAGATCGGAGCCGACGCCTACGACTGGACCCAGAAGGAGACCGACATCAGCCAGAGGGTCACCAGCCATTTCGCCCAGACCTCGCCGCAGGCATCGGTGAACGACGGCGGCAGGATGACGTTCTTCATGCCGTACACCAACGACAAGAGGTACTACAAGGTTAACACGGTTACCAACGGTCCCATCAACGGCTACTCGTTCATAGACAGTACGGGATACAGGGTGTTCGACGTGGATGTCGATCTTCCCGCCGGGCTGGTTACCGAGGTGCGGGTGCACGCGGTCAGCGACACCGAGGGTCCGAGCCTTCAAGTGGCAATCAACAACGGCGCCAAGAGCTGCGATTCTCTGGACGTCAAGCTCGATCTTCAGGCACAGTACGAGGGGGCGCCGGTTACCGACGTGATGGTGTCAAACGACCACGACTTCGCCGGTGCCGAGTGGACCGCCTGGGACGGGAACTCCATGAAACTGGACTGGACACTGAGTTCGGGGCCATCCGGGGAGCGCCGGGTGTACGCTCGCTGCAGGGACGCGGTAATGCCACCGAACGTGACCGAGAGCGTGGCGTCCATCGACTACGACGCCCAGCCTTCCACCTTGTACTACTTCGCTGAAGGGACCTGCCGCCCCGGCTTTGACTCCTACATCTGCCTGCAGAACCCCGAGTCGACCGACGCCGAAGTAACGATAACGTACATGCTTGGCGACGGGACCACCCGGGACCAGGAGGTGACCGTGGGCGCGACCTCCCGCTACACGGTGATGGTAAAGGATATCCTGGGGGAGGGAGACGACGCCTCGTACGATTTCTCGGCACGGGTCCAGTCAACCAACGGCGTGCCCATAGTGGTGGAGCGCCCGATATACTTCAACTACCAGGGTAACACCCGGCTCAACTGGCCCGGCGGACACAACGTGATAGGCACCACCAACCCTTCAACGTCTTACTACTTCGCTGAAGGGACCTGCCGCCCCGGCTTCGACCCCTACATCTGCCTGCAGAACCCCGAGTCGACCGACGCCGAAGTAACGATAACCTACATGCTTGGCGACGGTACCACCCGGGACCAGGAGGTGACCGTGGGCGCGACCTCCCGCTACACGGTGATGGTAAAGGATATCCTGGGGGAGGGAGACGACGTCCTGCACGATTTCTCATGCCTTGTCGATTCCACCAACGGCGTGCCCATAGTGGCGGAGCGCCCCATATACTTCAACTACCAGGGGTACACCCGGCTCAACTGGACCGGCGGGCACAACGTGATAGGCGCCACCTGCACCGCCACCTCCTACTACTTCGCGGAAGGGACCTGCCGCCCCGGCTTCGACCCCTACGTCTGCATACAGAACCCCGAGGCAACCGACGCCGAAGTAACGATAACGTACATGCTTGGCGACGGGACCACCCGGGACCAGGAGGTGACCGTGGGCGCGACCTCCCGCTACACGGTGATGGTAAAGGATATCCTGGGGGAGGG
>JAHIMR010000065.1 GCA_018896525.1 Actinomycetota bacterium | reverse complement strand
AGATGGTGATGCCCGGTGACAACACCGAGATGGGTGTGGAGCTCATAACCCCGATCGCCATGGACGAGGGCCTGCGCTTCGCCATCCGTGAGGGTGGCAGGACGGTCGGGGCGGGAAGGGTTATCGGGATAGAGAAATGAGCGATCGCCACCAGGTGGGGTAAGGCCTTAGAGAGCTGTCTGAGAGTTGAAGTACTCTCTGTAAAGGCCTGACCCCTTCCTGCTAGACAAACGGCGGTTACACAAGATCGCCGAACTGAGAGGATTACTGGTGAGTAAAGAGAAAATCCGGATCAGGTTGAAGGCTTACGACCACGAGATAATCGACCAGTCGGCTCGAATGATCGTGGAAACGGCCAGGAAAACCGGGGCCGGTATTTCCGGCCCGGTGCCGTTGCCCACTGAGAAGAACATATACTGCGTGATTCGTTCGCCTCATGTGGACAAGGACTCGCGAGAGCATTTCGAGATCCGGACGCACAAAAGGCTAATAGACATAATGGAACCAACGCCGGCGACGGTAGATGCCCTGATGGGGATGGACCTGCCCGCCGGGGTGGATATTGAGATCAAGCTATAGGAAGAAATCCCGCGGATGCCTGTAAGATCGGAAGGTTGGGCAGCATGGGAAAAGCGATAATCGGAGAGAAACTCGGGATGAGCCAGGTATTCACCGAGGACGAGGTAGTCCCGGTTACCGTCTTGAAGGCCGGACCGTGCGTTGTTACCCAGGTGAAGAACGAGAAGAAGGACGGTTACAGGGCGCTGCAGCTGGGCTACGGTGAAATGAAGCCGGAGAGAGTGAACCTTCCCATGAAGGGTCATCTGAAGAAATCCAATTCAACGCCGCGTGTCCTGGTGGAGGTACCCCTGGAGCCGGGCGAAGAGTACAGTCCCGGGAAGAAGGTGACCGTAGCCATCTTCGAGGAGGGAGACCGTGCGGATGTCACCGGGATCAGCAAGGGGAAGGGCTTCGCCGGTGTCGTCAAGCGCTGGGGTTTCAGCGGGGGGCCGGCTTCGCACGGCTCGCGTTTCCACCGTGCCCCGGGGGCGATAGGACAGTGTGCGACCCCCTCCCGGGTGTTCAAGGGAAGGAAGATGCCGGGGAGAATGGGGGGAGAGCGGGTAACCGCCTTGAACCTCCTGGTGGTCAGGGTTGACCGCGATAAGAACCTGTTGATGGTCAAGGGCTCGGTTCCCGGGCCGCATGGTTCGATTGTTATCGTAAGAGAATCTGTGAAAGGGAAGGCCGGGAAAGGCCGGCGGTGACGGACGTGAAAGTAGCGCTACAGGACAACAAGGGAAAAAAGATAGGGGACGTGGAGCTCTCGAGTGACATGTTCGGGGTCGTTCCCAACACCCACGCCCTGCACCTGGTGGTGCGGATGCAGAGGGCCGAGGGCCGCGCCGGGACCGCGGCGACGAAGACCCGTAGTGATGTCAGGGGCGGCGGGTGCAAGCCGTGGCGCCAGAAAGGCACCGGCCGGGCGCGGGCGGGAACCATACGTTCGCCACTGTGGAAAGGTGGTGGGACCACATTCGGCCCCTCGCCGCGTGACTACTCTTTCAAGGTGCCGAAGAAGGTGAGAAGGCTCGCTTTTCGGTCGGCTCTATCCGCGGCGGCGAGTGAGGAGAGGATACTGGTGCTGGAGGATCTTACGCTGGAGCCGCCGAGCACCAGGGCCTGTGTTGAGATACTCGATAACTTGAAGCTCGAGGGGAACATCATGGTGGTGGTCCTGAAGGACGACTTGAATGTGCAAAAATCGTTTCGGAACATCGCGGGCGTGGAAACGTACTTCCCTTCCGAGATCAACACCTATGACATCCTGCGGTTTGACAAACTCCTTTTTTTCAAGGGGGCGCTTGACGTTCTACAGGGGGATGGTGGAAATGAAGCATCCGCATGATGTCATCTTCTACCCGATCATAAGCGAGAAGAGTTATTCAGGGATAGACCATGGGAAGTATACGTTCATGGTGGACCACCGCTGTAACAAGTCGGAGATAAAGGACGCGGTCCAGGAGGCGTTCGATGTCAGGGTCGTGAAGGTGAACACGATGAACACCAAGGGGAAGCCCCGCAGGCGGGGAATGACCGTGGGCCGCACCGCCACCGGTAAGAAGGCGGTGGTGACCCTGGCTCCGGGCCAATCGATTGAGTTCTTCGAGAGCAGGTAAGAGTTGAGGAGCGAAAAGTGGGTGTAAAAAAGTATAAACCGACTTCACCGGGGAGGAGGTTCGCGACGGTATCCGACTTCTCCGAGATAACCAGGAGTACTCCCGAGAAGTCGCTTACCTCGCCGATCAAGAGAACCGGCGGGAGAAACGATTACGGGCGTAAGACAGCGCGCCACCGGGGCGGAGGCGCCAAGAGGAAGTACCGCACTGTCGACTTCAGAAGGGACAAGGACGGGGTACCCGCCAGGGTGGCTGAGATAGAGTACGACCCGAACCGCTCGGCCAGGCTTGCGCTGCTTCATTACCTGGATGGCGAGAAGCGGTATATACTGTGCCCCGTGGACCTGATGATCGGAGATGTCGTGGAGTCGGGACCCGAGGTGGACATCAAGCCGGGAAACGCTCTGCCGCTTGTTAACATCCCTGTCGGGTCCATAGTCCACGCGGTGGAACTCAAGCCCGGCGGCGCCGCCAAGATGGTGCGTTCGGCGGGGGCATCGGCACAGATAATGGCCCGCGAGGGCGGGTTTGCGCATCTCCGGTTGCCGTCGGGCGAGGTGCGAAAGGTGCGCCTCGAGTGCCGGGCGACGGTAGGGGTCGTGGGAAACCCAGAGCACGAACTGATAACGATCGGAAAGGCCGGTTCCTCGCGCCACCGCGGAATCAGACCCCAGACCAGGGGTTCGGCGATGAACCCGGTGGACCACCCACACGGGGGCGGCGAGGGGAAGTCGAAATCGGGGAGGCACCCGGTCACCCCGTGGGGCAAGCCGACGTTGGGATACCGTACCAGGAACAAGAAAAAGCACTCCAGTGAGTTGATAGTCAGGAGCAGGAGGTCATAGTGCCCCGTTCTATAAGTACGGTTAAGCACCGAGAGCGCCTCCGCGCCGCTCCGGCAAGGCGCGCGACCGAGTCATACTCTTGTAGTACGTCGAGGGAGCGGAACGCGGCCGGAGTGGATGCAGCGGCGCTCGAATGCCAGCGTATTTATGGAGCGGGGTACATAGTAGCCCGGGGTTCAAAGGGAGGATGAGTTGTCCCGTTCACTTAAGAAAGGCCCGTACGTGGATGAGAAGATTCTGACGCGGATAATTGATATGAACCGCCGTAACGAGAAGACTCTTCTCAAGACGTGGTCGCGCAGCTCCACTATCTTCCCGGAGATGGTCGGGCATACCATCGCGGTTCACGACGGCAGGAGGCACGTACCGGTTTACATCACCGAAAACATGGTAGGACATAAGCTTGGAGAGTTTGCTCCCACACGGATATTCCGTGGTCATGGGGGCAAGCTGACCAAGGAGAAGCGTGTACGGCTCAAGTAGGCCAGGAGGCTGAATCTAGGTGGAAGGTAGCAAAGCGGTAGCCAGGTTTATCAGGGTAAGCCCGAGAAAGGCACGGCTGGTTGTCGATCTCATAAGGGGAAAAGACCTGGCGAAGGCGCAGCAGATCCTTGAGTATACACCGAGGGCCGCCGCCCGGGTGGTGGCCAAGGTGCTGGATTCGGCGGCGGCCAACGCCGAGAACAACGCGAAGATGAACCCCGACGATTTGTTCGTGGCCACGGTGTACGTGGATGAGGGGCCGACCTTGAAGAGGTTCAGGCCAAGGGCGATGGGCAGAGCAACACGCATCAACAAGAGGACGAGCCATATAACCATAATCCTGGAGGAAAAGGTGTCGGCTCCGAAAAGAAAGCGCCGTTTCCGGAGAAGAAAGCCCGATGCCTTGGAGGAAAAGGCGAAAAAGGCAGAAGAGGGCGAGGCCAAAGAGGAGAAGCTCGAGGAGCAGGCGGAGGGCGAGAAGGAGCGCAAGGCGGCAGCAAAGAAGGCGGCCCCGAAGAAGAAGGCGGCAGCAAAGAAGGCGGCCCCGAAGAAGAAGGCGGCAGCAAAGAAGGTGGCCCCGAAGAAGGCGACGGATGACGACAGCCGGAAGCAGGCGGAAGAGAGTGGCGGCGGCGGGAACGAAACGGACACGGAGAAAGGCGAGAGTTGACGTGGGTCAAAAAATTCACCCCTACGGGTTCAGGCTGGGAGTAATAAGGAACTGGAAATCACGCTGGATTGCCGATCGGGAGTACGCCGAGCTCCTCCAGGAGGATATCAAGATACGGGAGTTCCTGGCCGACCGGCTCTCCAACGCGGCGGTTTCCCGGGTGGAGATCGAACGCAAGGCCAAAGTGGTCAGCATTGATGTCCACACTGCTCGCCCGGGCATGGTAATCGGGCGAAAGGGCAGCGAGGTGGACAAGATCAGGGACGACCTCACGAATATGTTCGGCCACGATGTTTCCATAAACATACTTGAGGTTCCGGTTCCCGATCTCGACGCGGTGCTGGTTGCGAGAAATATTGCCGAACAGATCTCGGGCAGGGTTTCGTTCAGGAGAGCGATGAAGAAGGCGATGGGAAACACCATGCGCCTGGGAGCTCTGGGCATCAAGGTGCAGTGCAGCGGTCGGCTTGGCGGAGCCGAGATGGCGCGCCGCGAGTGGTACAGGGAGGGCCGAGTGCCGCTGCAGACGCTCCGTGCCGATGTTGATTACGGGTTCGTCGAGTCGAAGACTTCCTACGGGCGCATCGGGGTCAAGGTGTGGATCTACAAGGGCGATATAACAGGGAAGCCGGGCGAGGACCGCCTGATGCCGTCGTCGCTTGGCTCGGCACGCTCATCGAAGAACCGGGCCGGAAGGCGTTGGGAGGATAGTAGAACTTCGGGGGAGCGGGCAGTTAACGAGAAGCGGAAGGCGAAGGCTCCTGCTCCAATGGCCGAGACGAAGAAGCCGGAAGCCGCGGCTCCCGAGACGGAAGAGAAGCCGGAAGCGGCCGTAGCGGCGGAATCCGCCGGGGCGCCGGAGGCCCCTGAGGCCGGGAAGGCCACCGAGGAGAGGGACGCTGCCGTGCCGGTGGAGCCGGAGAGCACGGCGGTAGAAGAGTCCGGGGGTGAGTAGAGAGGTGCTTCAACCCAGAAAGCCGCCACACAGAAAAGTGCAGAGGGGTCGCCTCAAGGGAAAGGCCAAGGGGGGGACCTCCGTTCACTTCGGGGATTATGGCCTGCAAGCCCTGGAGCCCCACTGGATTACCGCCAGGCAGATAGAGGCGGCAAGGGTGGCGATGACACGCTATATAAAGAGAAGCGGAAAGGTCTGGATAAATATCTTTCCCTACAAGCCGATATCAAAGAAGCCGGCCGAGACCAGGATGGGCAGCGGGAAGGGCAACCCGGAGTTCTGGGTGGTTCCGGTGAAGCCCGGGAAGGTCATGTTTGAACTGGGGGGAGTCAGCGAGCCGGTGGCCAGGGAGGCAATGAGGCTGGCTGCACATAAGCTACCGATCAAGTGCCGTTTTATAACCAGGCATGAGTAACGGTTTTCGAGCGGGGGTTGTTAATGTCTAAGGTGAGAGAGCTCAGGACGATGGACTCAGAGGAGCTGAACGATAAGCTCCGGGAACTCAAGGAGACGCTTTTCAACCTGCGTTTTCAGCACGCGACCGGGCAGCTCAATAACCCGATGAAGATAAAGGATATGCGTCGGGATATTGCCCGGGTCTGCACGGTGATAACCGAGAGGGAGTATGCGATACATCCCGAGGCATTCGAGGAGGCCCTGGCCGGCCCTGTAGGCCCCATTCGGGAGGAGCCGGCAGAAGCCGGGGAGGAGTTGGAGAGGTCAGCGCCGGATCTCCGGCAGGCGGTTGGTGAGCCCGGTGAAGAGCAGGAGCAAGAGCCAGAGCCCGGTGAAGAGGTCGAGCAAGAGCAAGAGCCCGGTGAAGAGGTCGAGCAAGAGCCAGAGGAAGTTTAGGCGGTAGACATGGCGAAAAGGCCGTCGCGAAAAGTAAGGGTTGGAAGGGTCGTATCCGACGCCATGGACAAGAGCATCGTCGTGGCGGTCCAGTCAATGGTTAGGCACCCGCTGTACGGTAAGACCATGAAGCGGACGACCAAGCTATACGCGCACGACGAAGAGAATCAGTGTGGGGTTGGCGATCTTGTCAGGGTAATGGAAACCAGACCACTGTCACGCACCAAGCACTGGAGAATGGTGTCCATCCTGGAGAAGGCCAAGTAGGAAAACCGGCCGCGCCCCCGCCGGGGGTTGACCCCGGCCGGTAGCGCCGTGAGCGAGGACAGATGATTCAGCAGGAATCGAGGATAAAGGTAGCAGACAATACCGGGGCCCGGCAGATACTCTGCATCAGGGTGCTTGGAGGTTCCGGGCGCCGCTACGCGTCGGTAGGGGATATCATCGTGGCGACGGTCAAGGAAGCGATACCCGGCTCCTCGGTTAAGAAAGGCGAAGTGGTAAAAGCGGTTATCGTCCGGACCAGGAAAGAGAAAAGACGTCCCGATGGCACCTACATCAAGTTCGACGAGAACGCGGCGGTTCTCATCGACAACCAGATGAACCCGAGGGGAACCAGGATCTTCGGGCCGGTGGCTCGCGAGTTACGCCAGAAGAAGTTTATGAAGATCATCTCGTTGTCCCCCGAGGTGCTTTAACGTGAGTGGCTCATGAAGAGTATGCATATAAGGAAAGGCGACACGGTCCAGGTCCTGACCGGTAAAGACAAAGGCAGGCGGGGGAAGGTCTTGAAGGTTGACCCGGGCTCCAGGCGGCTGTTGGTGGAGGGGATAAACAGGGCTAAGAAGCATATGCGCCCAAGCCAGGCGAACCCCCAGGGCGGGGTCGTGGATTGGGAACTGCCGATCGATATCTCCAACGTGATGCTGGTGTGCTCGGGCTGCGAGAGACCTACGCGAGTCAGGAGATTGCGTACCGGCGGGAAGTCCATTATCAGGGTATGCAAGAGTTGCGACCGGGAGTTTTAAGTGCCTCTTTCCATAGATATGGTTAAGCACCGAGAGCGTCGAAGCGCCGCTCCGGCAAGGCGCGCGACCGAGTCGTACTCTTGGAGTACGTCGAGGGAGCGGAACGCAGCCGGTGTGGATGCAGCGGCGCTCGAATGCCAGCGTATTTATGGAATGAGGTACTAAGAATGGAAGGTCAAAACCAGGAAAATGACAGGTACATACCGCGGCTGATGGGGGAGTACGATGAGGAGATCGTTCCAGCGCTGATGGAAAAGTTCTCCTACGGAAACAGCCTGGAGGTGCCGCACCTTACCAAGATCGTAGTCAACATGGGGGTTGGGGAGGGGACAACCACCTCAAAGTCGGTGGATTCCGCCGCCGCCGACCTGGCCGTGATAACAGGACAGAAGCCGCTGCTGATAAAGGCGCGGAAGTCGGTGGCCGGCTTCAAGCTCAGGGCGGGTATGACGGTAGGGTGCAAGGTGACTCTTCGCGGTGACAGGATGTACGAGTTCCTGGATCGCCTGCTCTCTATCAGCTTGCCCCGGGTCAGGGACTTCAGGGGGCTGTCCAGGAGGTCGTTCGACGGCAACGGCAACTATAGCATGGGCCTCGAGGAACAGCTTGTTTTTCCGGAGATAGATTACGACGAGATAGACAAGGTCCGGGGAATGGACGTGTGTGTGGTGACAACCGCGAAGACCGACCGGGAGGGAGAAGCCCTGCTGGAAGCCCTGGGTTTCCCGTTCAAGCAGGATTGACCAACAGGAGGGAAAGTTGGCGAGAAAGGCTCTAGTTGTAAGGCAACAGAGGAAGCAGAAGTATCCGACCCGGCAGTACAACCGCTGCAAGCGCTGTGGGAGGAGCCGGGCATACTACCGCAAGTTCCAGTTGTGCAGGATATGCCTCCGGGAACTCGCCCACCGCGGCGAGCTACCCGGTGTTACCAAGTCAAGCTGGTAAGGAGGGCATTTCGATGACGATGACCGATCCCATCGCGGATATGCTGACACGCGTCAGAAACGCGGGTGGAGCCCATAAGGAGAGCGTGGAGGTCTCGGCTTCCAATGCCAAGGTGGCGATCGCCCGCATACTTGACCGTGAGGGCTATATCAAGAAGTACGAGGTAATAAAGAAGGGGAACTTCGACACCATCGTGGTTCACCTGAAGTACCGCCCGGGACGGGAGTTCGCGATATCGGGGATAAAGCGCATAAGCACCCCGGGCCTCAGGGTGTACGCAAGGAAAGATGGTATGCCCCGGGTGCTGGGGGGGCTTGGAATAGCCATAATCTCCACGTCGAGGGGCGTAATGACCGAGAAGGAAGCACGACGGCAGGGCGTCGGCGGAGAGGTTCTCTGCTACGTGTGGTAGCGGTTTGCAGGGGGAGTGACTCATGTCACGTGTAGGAAAAACGCCGATAGAAGTACCGGCAGCAGCCATCGTTTCGGTTGATGGTAAAACGGTGCGGGTGAAGGGCCCCAGGGGCGAGCTCGAGCGGGTTGTTCCCGATTGCATAAGCGTGGAGCGGGAAGGGGACAAGCTTCTGGTCACCCGTGAAAGCGACGAGCCCCGGGACAGGGCGTTGCACGGGCTGTTCCGCACGCTTATATACAACATGGTAAAGGGTGTTACCGACGGCTATGAGAAGGTGCTGGAAATACACGGTGTCGGCTACCGCGCCGCGATGAAAGACAACAGAAACCTCGAGCTGCAACTCGGCTACTCTTCGACCAAGCCGGTTTCGGCGCCGCAAGGGATCGAGTTCGAGGTGCCGAACCCCACGCTGGTGGTGGTGCGCGGGTGCGACAAGCAGGCCGTGGGGCAGGTGGCGGCCGAAATACGGAGCCTGCGCAAGCCGGACCCTTACAAGGGCAAGGGCATCCGATACCGCGGGGAGTACGTGCGGAGGAAGGTTGGAAAGGCGATAAAGTGAGCAAGATCGTTGTCAACAAGAAGACGACAGGCAGGGACCGTCGCCGTAAAGGGATAAGAAAGAGAATCCATGGTACGGACACGAAACCCCGGCTCTCGGTGTTTCGGGGCAACAGGAACATGTACTGTCAGGTGATAGACGACGAGCGGGGGGTCACTCTGGCGGCCGCATCCACCGGCGAGAAGGGGTTCCGGGACTCAGGGCGAGCATCCAAGACCGAGGAGGCCAGACGCCTTGGCGAAATGATTGCCGGGAGGGCGAAAGAGAACGGGATCCAGCGGGTCGTCTTTGACCGGGGCGGTTACAAGTATCATGGGCGGGTCAAGGCGCTTGCCGAGTCCGCCAGGGAGAACGGGCTTATATTCTAGGAGGTGGTATGGACAAGCGGGAGTCATTTGAGGCCGAAGAACTCGAGGAGCAGGTTGTTCACATAAACCGGGTAGCCAAGGTGGTAAAGGGCGGGCGCAGGTTTTCGTTTACCGCCCTGGTGGTCGTGGGAAACGGCCGGGGCAGGGTGGGCGTCGGTTACGGAAAGGCACGAGAGGTTCCCCTGGCCATCGAGAAGGGTGTCCAGAGGGCAAAGAACAGCCTTTTTGAGATACCCATGGTCGAGAGCACGATACCTCACCAGGTATTAGGCAAGTTCGGCGCGGCGCGGGTCATGCTGAAGCCCGCGGCCCCCGGTACCGGTCTCATCGCCGGTGGTGCGGTGCGGCCGGTCCTGGAACTTGCCGGGGTGAAGGACATACTCACAAAGAGCCTCGGGTCCGATAACTCCCTGAACGTCATAAAGGCAACGGTCAACGGGCTTAGATCCCTCCGTAGCGCCCGCGAGGTGGCATGGGTCCGGGGAAAGCGAGTGGACGAGGTCACGGGGAGGAGCGTCTTCGATGAGCTCGAGACTTAAGGTTACCCTTAGAAAGGGAATGATCGGGTGTCCGCCGGATCAGAAAGGGACCATTAGGGCGCTGGGGCTGAGAAGGATCGGGCAGTCGGTGGAGAAAAAGGACGTTCCCGAGACAAGGGGAATGGTGTTCAAGGTCAAGCACCTGGTGGACGTTGAGGAGATAGCGGATTCCGGCGGGCGGGGCAAGGAATCCGGAGAACAGGAAAAACCCCCACCTTGAGCCGGGACTTCAGCCCCGGTCCTGGAGTAAGCGGAGCAAGAATACTAGGGAACAGGAAGAACGGTAGATGGAGAGCAAAGAGGAGATCAGGCTACATAATCTGAAACCCGCACCGGACTCGCGAAAGGCGCGCAAGCGGGTGGGCAGGGGACACGGTGCCGGCGGGGGCGGGACCTCCGGCCGCGGACACAAGGGACAGAGGGCTCGCTCGGGATCCCGCAGGAAGCCGGGTTTCGAGGGCGGGCAGATGCCCCTGGTGCGACGGATCCCCAAGCTGGGGGGGTTCACCCCGAGGAAGCGCACCGTCTACGCGCTGGTGAACGTGCACCAGTTGGACAGGTTCACCACTGACGATGTGGTGGATCCCGTCGCCCTGGCGGAAGCGGGACTCGTCAAGAAGGAGCGCGGCAGGGTAAAGATACTGGGGAGCGGAGAGCTGAACACCAGCCTTACCGTCAAGGCGCACGCGTTTTCCCGGAGCGCGCGCGAGAAGATAGAAGCCGCCGGCGGAAAGGCAGAGGTGGTTTCTCCTTGAGGATTCTCTCCGGGTTTCGTGACGCGTTTAAGATTCCGGACCTGAGGAACAAGATACTCTTCACATTCTTGATCCTGGCGATATACCGTGTCGGCTGTTTTATCCCGTCGCCGGGGGTCAACCTGGAAGCCCTTGGGCAGCAGATGACGGGCAGCGGGATGCTCAAGTTCCTCAATATATTCACCGGTGGAGGGCTTTCGAGGATGGCGGTATTCGGGCTGGGGATAATGCCGTACATCACCGCCGAGATTATCATGGAACTGCTCTCGGCGGTGCTTCCGAAGATAAAGGAGTGGCACGAGCAGGGCGAGGAGGGGCGCCGCAAGATCACCATGGTGGCGCGCTACATGACTCTGGCGCTGGCCCTGATGGAATCGACCGGCCTCCTGATATCTTTCAGCGCCAACAAGGAACTGAACATCTTTCCGGACCTCACCGTGTGGTCCGGGGGGCTGGTGATAATGACCATGGTCGCCGGTATGGCCCTCCTTATGTGGTTGGGGGAGCTTATCACCGAGCGGGGGGTCGGGAACGGGATGTCAATCCTGATATTCGTGAGCATCATAGCGACGATGCCCACCGAGGGGGCCAACCTGGTAAGGGCCGCGTATTACCAGAATCCAATATGGGTGGTGCTCCTGGCGGCGCTGGGCCTGGGTATCATCGCGGGGGTGGTGTATATCGAGCAGGGTGAAAGAAGGATTCCGGTGCAGTACGCGAAGCAGATCAGGGGACGCAAGATGTACGCGGGAGCCAGCACCTACATCCCGGTGAAGGTGAACACCGCCGGCGTTATTCCAATAATATTCGCCGCTTCGGTCATCTTCTTCCCGATGATACTGGCGAACTTCTTTCCTTCGCTGGAGGGTTTCGCCAGCAATTTCTCCGAGGGGTCGATACTGTACTTCGTGACCTACACCGGCCTTATTATCTTCTTCGCCTACTTCTATACCGCGATAATCTTCGACCCGTTCGAACTGGCGGATAACCTGAAGAAGTATGGAGGGTTCATACCCGGCATCAGACCGGGTATGCCTACCACTAACTACATAGCAAAGGTGGTTAACCGTATAAACCTGCCGGGTTCCATATACCTGGCTGTCATCGCCCTGATACCGGCGATTATGTTCGTCCAGTTCGGCACCGCGCAGGTGCCGATAGGCGGCGCTGCCATCCTGATCATCGTCGGGGTGGCACTGGAAACCATGAGACAGATAGAGTCGCAGATGCAGATGAGGCATTACGAGGGATTCTTGAGCAAGTGAGGAGAACCAGACTAAAGTGAACATCGTGCTGCTGGGCCCCCCCGGGGCCGGAAAAGGAACTCAGGCCGAAAGAATATCCGCGAGGTATGACCTCCCCCAGGTCGCCACCGGAGACATCTTCAGGGCCGCCCTGGCCGAAGGGACCCCCATGGGTCTGAAGGCCAAGCGGTTCATGGACACCGGGGAACTGGTGCCGGACGAGATCGTGGAAGGCATCGTCACCATCAGGCTCGGCGACGCTGACTGCGGGGGCGGTTTCATCCTGGACGGGTTCCCTCGCAACAAACACCAGGCCGAGGCACTGGACCGATACCTGGCGTCGGGCGGCGACGAGATCGACGTGGTCGTTAACATCGCGGTCGACCCCGAGGAACTCATCCGGCGACTCACCGGAAGGCGCGTATGCGGGAGTTGCGGGGCCAACTACCACGTGAGCTTCAACCCTCCGTCTCGACGGGGGATGTGTGACGCCTGCGAGGGAGAGCTATACCAGCGCGATGACGACAATGAGAAAACAGTTCGAAACCGGTTGGAGGTCTACACCGGCAGCACCGAGCCGTTGATAGAGTACTATCGATCGTCGGGAAAGCTGGCCTTGGTGGACGGGTCGGGGAGTCCCGACGAGGTCTCGGCCGAGATAATGAGCGCGATCGACGCGGCAACGGGGCGGGAGGGCGAATGATCGTCTTGAAATCCCGCCGGGAGATAGAGAAGATGCGTGTGGCGGGCCGGCTGGTGGCTGATGTCCTGGCGGCGGTGGCCGACGCCGCCGTGGCGGGGGTTACCACGGAGGAGCTGGATGAGCGCGCGGAGGAGAGAATAAGGAATGGTGGCGGTATCCCGGCGTTCAAGCATTACCAGCCGGATTTCATTAGATGTGGCCCTTTCCCCGCCACGCTGTGCACTTCGGTGAACTCTGAGGTCGTACACGGCATTCCGGACGGGCGGCCGCTGGAGGAAGGGGACCTGCTGAGCGTGGACACCGGGGCCCAGGTGGATGGATACTTCGGGGACGCGGCGATAACCGTCGTGATCGGGGATGGAAACATCGAGGCGCGGTTGCTTGCCGATGCGACCAGGCGTGCCCTGGAGGCGGGGATACGGGTGTGCAGGCCGGGAAACCACCTCTCCGATATATCGCACGCGGTTCAGGAGTTGGCCGAGTCCGAGGGGTATTCGGTCGTAAGGAGGTTCGTCGGACACGGTATTGGGACCAGCATGCACGAGGACCCGCCGATTCCCAACTACGGCGAGCCGGGGAAGGGGCCGGTGTTGAAGCCGGGGATGGTGCTGGCTGTTGAGCCGATGGTGAACGCGGGAACATGGGAGGTAGAGGCTTCGCCTGACTACTGGCGGGTGTGTACCAGGGACGGGGACCTCTCCGCCCACTTCGAGCACACAATCGCGATCACCGAGAGCGGCCCGGATGTTCTGACCGCCGCGGAAGGGTTAAGCGGCTCGCTTTGATAAAAGAGTCCGCCTGAGGTATTATGTTCATTTGTGCGTCATCAAGGAGGAACACGGAGGTTTGGTAGCAAAAGAGGAAGCCATAGAGGTTGAGGGCACAGTGTTGGAGCCGTTGCCAAACGCCATGTTCAGGGTGGAACTTGAAAACGGCCACAGGGTCCTGGCGCACATATCGGGGAAGATGCGCATGCATTACATACGAATTCTTCCCGGTGATAAGGTCACGGTCGAACTTTCCCCTTACGACCTGTCGCGGGGGAGGATAACCTACCGGTATAAGTAGAGGATTAGTCGGTTCGGAGGAGCAGAGATGAAAGTAAGGCCATCGGTAAAGAAAATGTGTGATAAGTGCAAGTTGATCCGCAGGAACGGCAGGGTCATGGTCATATGCAGCAACCCCCGCCACAAGCAGCGGCAGGGTAAGTAGTAATGCCCCGCTCCATAAATACGCTGGCATTCGAGCGCCGCTGCATCCACACCGGCTGCGTTCCGCTCCCTCGACGTACTACAGGAGTACGCATAAGTACCCCGCTCCATAAATACGCTGGCATTCGAACGCCGCTGCATCCACTCCGGCTGCGTTCCGCTCCCTCGAAGTACTACGGGAGTACGTCTCGGTCGCGCGCCTTGCCGGAGCGGCGCTTCGACGCTCTCGGTGCTAAACCGTATCTATCAAGCGAGGCACTGAGTCGCGCGCCTTGCCGGAGCGGCGCTTCGACGCTCTCGGTGCTTAACCGTATCTATGGAACGAGGCAGTAAGAGAAAGGAACCGGCGTGGCAAGAATCGCGGGCGTTGATCTTCCCAGGGAGAAGCACGTTGAGATAGCGCTGACCTATATTTACGGCATTGGCCGGTCTCGCGGCCGTAAGACCTGTGAAGGCGTAGGGGTAGACCCGGAGACGAAGGTACGCGACCTCACCGACGAGGAGATCGTAAGGCTGAGGGAGTTTATCGACAGTAACTACCAGATAGAGGGAGACCTGCACAGGGAACGTTCGCAGAACATCAAGCGGCTGATGGAGATCGGCTGTTACCGGGGCCTGAGGCATCGCCGGGGCCTCCCGGTGAGAGGCCAGAGGACGCACACTAACGCGCGTACCCGGAAAGGACCTCGGCCACAGGTCGGGATCAAGAAAAAGAGACAGGCACAGTAGGAAACTCGAGAAAGGAGCAGGTATTGCCAAAACCAGGAAAGGGTCGGTCGAGAGGGCGCAAGAAAGTCAAGAAGAACATCCCTCAGGGGATAGCGCATATAAGGGCCACGTTTAACAATACCATCATAACCATCACCGACCTGGACGGGAATACCATAGTCTGGTCGAGTTCGGGGTCAATCGGCTTCAAGGGCTCTCGCAAGAGTACCCCGTTCGCGGCGCAAATGGCCGCCGAGGCAGCGGCCAAGCGTGCCCAGGAGAACGGGATGCGCAAGGTTGACGTCAGGGTCAAGGGCCCGGGCTCCGGGAGAGAGACGGCGATCAGGACCCTTCAGGCCAGGGGGCTCGAGGTTGGTTCGATAAAGGATGTTACGCCTGTTCCCCACAACGGGTGTCGACAGAAGAAGAAAAGGAGGGTGTAAGGCTTGGGCAGGTATACTGGATCGGTTTGCAAGCAATGCCGCAGGGAGAAGACCAAGCTCTACCTCAAGGGCGAACGATGCGACTCGAATAGTTGCTCGATGGATCGGCGCGGTTACCCGCCCGGTGAGCACGGTCGCAGAAGAGTAAGGGAGTCCGACTACCTGCTCCAGATAAGGGAGAAGCAGAAGGCCCGCCGTGTCTACGGAGTGAGAGAGCGGCAGTTCCGCACTTATTACAAGCAGGCGTTGAAGCAGAAGGGCCGCACCGGTGAGAACCTGTTGCGGTTGCTGGAGAGCCGACTGGATAACATGGTGTACCGGGCGGGCCTGGCGGCGAGCCGGAAGCAGGCGCGGCAACTGGTTTCACACGGGCATGTGACAGTGAACGAGAGAAAGGTGGACATCGGGTCGTACCAGGTGAAGGAGGGCGACGTCATCGGTGTCGCTCCCGGAAGTAAAAAGCTCGACGTGTTCAAGGAGGCGACCCGGGGCTTCCGGCGCGAGCAGGTGCCCTGGCTCAATGTGGACCTGAAGAACCTGGCCGCGACGGTAATCGAGAAACCCGATGGTTATAATCCGGACGTTGAGATCCGAGACGAAATGATTGTGGAGCTCTACTCGCGGTAGGGCATATCGACTTTGCGGAGGGTAGTCTATTGCTAGGAATCCAGAAACCACAGATTAAGGTGCTTGACTTGAATGACACCGAGGGGGCGTTCTCCATAGAGCCGCTGGAGAGAGGGCTCGGGCACACCCTGGGAAACTCCATGAGGAGGGTTCTCCTTTCCTCGATCCCCGGTGCGGCGGTGACCTCGGTAAAGATAGCGGGGGTGCAGCACGAGTACTCGGCGATCGAAGGAGTCCGTGAGGACACCATCGAGATACTGCTTAATATCAAGGAATTAGTGTTGAGCCTGGACGACGACGAGCCAGCCACTATCAAGCTCAAAGGTGTCAAGGCGGGGGAGTTGACCGCCAAGGACATCGAGGTGCCTTCCACCGTGGAGGTGCTGAACCCGGAGCACCATATCGTAACTCTTACCAAGAAGTGCAAGTTCGAGATGGAGATGGTGGTGGAAACGGGACGGGGGTACGCCGCGGCGGATGAAAACGAGAGGGAGGGCGACGCCATCGGGGTCATCCCGGTCGACTCGGTCTACTCCCCGGTGAGCAACGTCACGTTTAAGGTCGACTATACCCGTGTGGGCCAGCGAACCGACTTTGACAAGCTTACCCTTTTCGTCAGGACCAACGGCAGCATCAAGCCTGATGAGGCGGTAAGCATCGGTGCCAAGATCCTTGTCGAGCACATCAACCTGCTGAAAAACCTCGCGGAGGAGGCCGGGCTGGAAGAAGTGTTCGAGCCCACTGAGGTCAGCCTCACGGCCGGGCTTGACACCGGCATCAGCGATCTGGAACTCAACGTAAGGGCCTGTAACTGCCTGCAGAGAGCGAAGATCGAGACGCTGGCGGACCTGGTAAGCCACACCGAGGAAGAGATGATGGGAATAAGGAACCTTGGTGCCAAGACGGTGGAGCTTATCAAGGAGAAGTTGGAGGCCAGGGGATTGTCACTGAAGCAGTCGGAATAAATTTGGTGAGACAAGAGGTGCTACGGTGAACAAGCGGAGCCCGAGCAAACGCACACAAGCAAGCGGTGTTGGAACATCTAAGCTGGTGATCAGTAATGCCTAAGCCGAAGAAAGGCCCAAGACTGGGGGGCGGCCCGTCCCACCAGAAGGCGATGCTCGCCAACCTGGCCCGGGAACTCATAATCCACGGGAGGATCAAGACTACCGAAACCCGCGCCAAGATGGCCCAGCCGGTGGTTGAACGGTTGATTACCTACGGGAAGGTCGGGGACTTGAACTCGCGCCGCAAGGCGTTGAAGGTAATAGCCGACAGGGACACCATCCACCGGCTATTCGACGAGGTGGCGCCACGCTACAGCGATCGGGCCGGGGGTTACACCAGGATTCTCAAACTCGGGCAACGTCAGGGTGACAACGCCTCGATGGTCTTGATGGAGTTCGTCTAACCCGCCACCCAAACGGGGTCTGGCCCAGGCTGGTGTCGTTCGTCTTCTCACTCAAGACTATCTCCATAATGCAACAGCGGGCCTGACCCCTGCATTACAAGCGATGACGTGAGACAAGAAACGCCATCCCCGGGCTGGTGCCGTTGCAACATCCACCCAAACCCACACCCCATTATGCAACAGCCCCAGGGCGTGGACTCCTCCCTCGTTAAGCAAACGGAAAAACGCGCCAATGGTGCCAGGCACCACTGGCGCGTTCCGATGCCGGCAAGATGCCGGCGCTACGAGGGAGTTACCCTCTTCTCGTCGCGGCAAGCGCTGCGGCAAAGGCGAGCACCTTCCAGCGCAGTGGGATTCGCGAGAGCCTCAAGTCGCCGGTGTTCAGCGCCCACAGGAGAGCGCCGGAGGGGAAACGGCTACGCGAGACGCGAAGGAGCGCCTCCCGCTGGATCGCGACCACCCGCACCGTTCCCCCGTACTTCGATTGCAGCAGGCGGGCGGCTGCTTCCAGAGCACCGTTTGAGAGATCACCCTCCTCGAGGGCGACCGTGTCCAGCGAGGTCAGGAGCCACAGGTCGCCGCCCGAGTATCCCATGACGGCGGACGTCCAGGCCTTCCGTTTCTCGGTTATCGCGAACAGGAACACAGTATCGTCCGGCACGAGAAGCCGGAATGCCCACTCAAGGGCCCGGTGGGGCGGAAGGCGGAGGCGGCCCCGGGGCGGATAGGTAAAGATTGTCCGTCCCCATTCGCGCGCAACACCCCGGGCGAAGCCCCCCAACTGCTTGAGGTAGTCATCCTTGTACTCCAATTCCCGCTGGGCGTGCCCAACGACCCTTGTTAACGCGTTCTCCTCCAGGGCCAGGATGCGGGGGTAACCGGACTCGCGTGAGAGCATGTCAAGCCGGGAGGTGCCGTAAAACTCCACGCTTACCGGCCTGGCACACCCCAGGTCAATGGCCCTGAGGAGCTTGAGCCCCCGGTATATGACCAGCAGGGGGCCGGGGCCGTCATCGGGCTCCAGCGCCTTCAGGAGCCCCTCTCCCAGGCCAAGCAGCCTGTTCCAGTTGTCGGCACCGAGATCGACCACAAGTATGTCTTTATCGAGCATGGCTACGCCTTTCCCAGGGCCTTGATCGTATACGGCTCGAGCAAAACAGTTATAGTCCCCCCAACGCCCGCCGTCCCGCCGGTGCGGAGGTCCCGGTAACTCCCACCCGTGGCATGGCTCAACTCGGCCTCGATCGCCTCGTCAGTGGGGTTAGCCACCAGGAGCACCTCGCGTCCATCTCCCCTGAGCACGGATACGTCGATTCTACTGTCGGAGGGGACGAACGAGGGGTCGACCCCGCCCATGCGCATCAGCGTGTCCACCAGCGGCCCGAACGGCTCCGCGTCCACCACGCCGCAGATGTCCCCGGGGACGATGCCCAGGTGGATCAGCCAGCCGTTCCCCACAGGGTTCCGGTAGAGGGGGGTGGTTCCACGGTCGCCGTCGGCCTCGTCTCCGAAGAGAGATACTTCTTCGACGGGGACGCCGAACGCTTCCCCCCCGGGGCGGATCTCCTCCGGCTGGCGCATGTGACACCCCAGCACGTCGCACGGCTTCATCGTCTCGTCCGAAAACGGGGCCCGCGGGCCGACTACCAGGGCCCCGCCGCCGCGCGCGTACTCAACCATTCGCTCCTGCAACCCGCGGTCCAGAAAATCGAAGGTCGGCACGATGACCAGGGGGTGCTCTCCCGAGAGGTCTTCCGCGCGGCAGGTGTCGCCGATGGCGAAGTGGACCCCGGCGGCGGTGAGGGCCCAGTACCAGAACGCGCGAAGCCGCAGGTACCTGTAGGCCACCGGTTCGGGCAGGCCGAACGTCTCGTCCGAGACGAGAAGGCCGTCGGGTGCGTCGGTGATACCGGCGAACTCGGTGAGAAGGCTCGAGTTGGGGCACAGGAGCGTGGCCGCGCTCGCCAGGCGCTCGTACTCCCGGTTGATGAGAAGCAGGACCGGACGGTGGGGAGTCATCTCTTCCAGGCCCCACTGGCGCACCTCCGTCAGGAAGCGACGGTAGAACTCGTAATGCCGCGGCCTGGGCGAGCCGTCCCGCTTGAGGGGGGAGCCGTACCACCGTTCCCGTTCCACGATCATGTAGAAGTTGATGCCCCTTATACCGTGCATGAGGGCTGACCAGGTTGTGAACTCCTGGTCCGCCAGGTCGACCGGGCGTGTGTAGTAGGCACCCCCGGAAGAAAACTCCAACAACACCGGAAGTCGGCTCACCGTTGAGGTGAGCTTGATGCCCCTTCGTACCTGGTGGTATTGGCTCTTTAAGGGGTAGGCGTCGATGCCCTGGAAATCGAGGAACTCCTCCGCCTCGGTGACGTTGAAAGGCGGGACCGGCATGGTGGTGGGGTAGTTATGAAACAGGGGGACGCTCTCCCCGAAGCAGTCACGGAGGATTCCCGCGATGCTCCCCAGCGATTCGTTGATATAATGCTCCCCGAACTGGACCCAGTCCAGGTAGTACGGGAGATCCTCGGGCCTCTCCGGCCTGAAGGCGCGGGGCGGGTCCACCAGCTCGAACGCGCCGTGCCGGGTGCCGTACACACGGTTCAACTCCTCCAGGTCACCGTACTTCGCTTCGAGGAACCTCCGGTAGAGCCGGACCGAGTACTCGGAGTAGTCGTGGTCGAACGGGTGAACCCGGAAGAACTTGGAGCACTCGTTGTCCGCCTGGATGGCGATCACCGGCCCCCCCGGGTGAATCATGTCGCTTATCGCGCCGGAGAGGGCTTCGAAGTACCCGCGAACCTCCGACAGGAATCGTGGGTGATGGTAGCACGGCGCGGGAAACATACGGGGCGGCGCCGGGAGTACCACCGGGGTGCCGTCGGCGCACCGGCAGAGGAGTTCCTCGTCGGCGAAGATGCGCTCGGGGTACCCGAAGTAGGTCAGCTCCGCGTTGATATGCGGGCCTGGCCGGGCCAGGACCTTGACACCGGCGGCATCGCAAAGCTCGAGGAAGCGCTTGATGTAGAGGCCGGGGTCCCCCTTTCCGAAGTCGAACCGCCCGGGGGAAACCTCGTGCACCGACCACGGCATGTATGTCTCGATAATGCCGAAGCCCATGTCCTTGACCCGCCGCAGCGTATCCTCCCACAGCCCCGGCTCCATCCGCCAGTACTGAAAACTGCCGGAAAAAAAGCTGACCGGCGAGCCGTCGATGTATAGGCGCTTGTTCTTGATGTGGTAGTCCATTAAACATCATCTTATCAAAGGACGCCCCGGGCCCCGTATCGGGGCACCGCCAAGATCCGCTGGCCTGGTTAGACTAACTCGGTCACATTAGATTAAACAGCCATACACTCGGAAAAAGTGTTTGACAATAGGCCTTCGCCTGATATATTTTATTCTTGTTTAACTTGGTTTGTCTGTATAAAAGCGCCAAGCGCCGAATCATTCAAACCGATCTACTAACTGACAACATGCCGCCGTTATTAGACAGTCGACAAATCTCGAAATGAGTGGAGATAATGATGGAAGATCGATGGCTCTCCGTGGATGAGATCGCGGCTTATCTCGGCGTCAAGCGGGATACCGTTTACAGGTGGATAAGTGAAAGAAATATGCCTGGGCACAAGATCGGCCGCCTCTGGAAGTTCCGCAAGGAAGAGGTGGACGAGTGGGTTAAAACGGGCGGAGCCGACGAGGCCAAGGATGATCGCAAGCAAAATGAACGCAAATGAGTAGGGACAAGGGAGAACAGTGATGGCGGAGCCCCTTGCTGATCAGATTGTACGAAAGGTCAAGCAGACCGCCGAACTCTATCACCGGCTGATACTGGTCATAGCGCTGGCGGGCGCGGGAAAAACCACTGCTCTCTTGGATGTACGGGATCGCATGGGTGCGCCCCTGGTGAATGTCAATCTCGAGATATCCCGCCGAATGCTTGATTTGACCGAGCGCCAGCGAGCCTTGCGGCTGCCGCGTCTTCTTCGAGAGATCGTCGATAATGGCGATGACGAGATGATCCTGCTCGACAACATAGAAGTCATGTTCGACGTTGGTCTGAAGCAGGACCCGCTTCGGCTGCTCCAGGGACTCTCGCGTAATAAGACTGTGGTTGCCGCATGGAACGGCTCCATCGTTGACGGTTCTTTGACCTATGCCGCCCCGGCTCACCCGGAGTACAGACGATACCCGGTGCGTGATTTTCTGGTGGCAAGCCCGGAGGTGACGAAGTGAAGATAACAGATTCCAGCAGATTCCGATACAAGGGAGCGGAGGAGCAGACGCGATGAAATACGGTGACCTGATCCAGTTTGAACCTATCGAGTCCGTGATCCAACTGCGAGACGCCGACGAAGCGACTGAGGCCCGGCGGCTTATCGAAACCTATGTCATTTCCGATGAGATGGCGGAAAAGCTGGTTGGTCTTGTCATACCCCAGTTGCAGTTCGAGCATCCCACCAACAACAAAGGCCTGCTGGTGGTCGGCAACTACGGCACCGGCAAGTCGCACCTCATGTCGGTGCTCTCCGGGCTTGCCGAGAATCCAGAGTTTGCCCCTTGCCTCAACAACCAGGATGTGGCGGATGCCGCGGAGATAATAGCCGGCCGATTCAAGGTTGTGCGCACTGAGATCGGGGCCACGACCATGTCCCTTCGAGACATCCTCATAGCCGAACTGGAGGAGCACTTGGCCGCGATGGGCGTGAGCTATGGCTTCCCATCAGCCTCCGAGGTGTCCGGCAACAAGCGCTCGTTCGAGGAGATGATGACCGCCTTCCACCAGGAGTTTCCCGAACACGGCCTGCTCTTGGTGGTGGATGAACTGCTTGATTACTTGCGCACCCGCAAGGACCAGGAACTCATTCTCGACCTGAACTTCCTCCGCGAGATCGGCGAGGTTTGCAAGGACCTGCGCTTCCGCTTCATAGCTGGCGTTCAGGAGGCTATCTTCGACAGCCCCCGGTTTTCCTTTGTGGCAGACAGCGTTCGCCGGGTAAAGGACCGCTTCGAGCAGATTCTCATCGCCCGTAAGGATGTCAAGTTCGTGGTTGCCGAGCGATTGCTCAAGAAGACCGGCGAACAGCAGATCAAGATACGCGAGTACCTCACACCCTTCGGTAGGTTCTACGGCCACATGCACGAGCGCATGGACGAGTTCGTCCGTCTTTTCCCAGTGCACCCCGACTACATCGACACCTTCGAGCGGGTCACCGCTGTGGAAAAGCGAGAAGTGCTCAAGACCCTGTCTCTGGCCATGAAGAAATTGCTTGACCAGGATGTCCCAGACAACTGGCCCGGGCTGATCGCCTACGATACCTACTGGACCAATCTCCGAGAGAACCCGTCCTTCCGTGCCGTGCCGGATATCAAGGCGGTGATCGACTGCAGCCAGGTGCTGGAGTCGCGCATCCAGCAGGCCTTCACGCGTCCAACCTACAAGACCATGGCGCTGCGGCTCATCCATGCCCTGTCGGTCCAGCGGCTTACGACGGGGGACATCTACACCACCCTTGGAGCGACGGCCGAGGAGCTCCGTGACGGGCTCTGCCTGTATCAACCGGGTATCGAGGAACTGGGCGGCGATCCGGCTGACGACCTGCTCTCCCAGGTGGAAACAGTCCTGCGTGAGATCCACAGGACGGTCAGTGGCCAGTTCATCTCCTTCAACCCTGACAACCGGCAATTCTACCTGGACCTGAAGAAGACCGACGACTTCGACGCGCTGATCGAGAAGCGCGCTGAAAGCCTCGACTCTTCTCAACTTGACCGCTACTACTACGAGGCACTGAAACGGGTCATGGAGTGCACGGACCAGACCTACGTCACCGGCTACAAGATCTGGCAGCACGAGTTGGAGTGGTTGGAGCGGAAGGCCGCACGCCAGGGTTATCTCTTCTTCGGCGCGCCCAACGAGCGTTCCACCGCCGTTCCGCCGCGCGATTTCTACCTCTACTTCATTCAGCCCTTTGATGCGCCACACTTCAAAGACGAGAAGAAGCCCGATGAACTGTTTCTACGGCTCACCAACGCAGACGACGAGTTTCGCACAGCGCTCAGGGATTACGCCGCGGCCCTGGACCTGGCTTCCACCTCGTCGGGGCACGCCAAGGCCACCTACGAATCCAAGTCATCCCATTCTCTCCGGGACTTGGTGCAGTGGCTGCAAAAGCACATGACGGAAGCCTTCGAGGTGACCTACCAGGGACGCGCCAAGTCGCTCACCGAGTGGTCCAAGGGTATGTCGATACGTGAGCTGTCCGGAATCGGCTCCCGCGAGCGAATCAACTTCCGCGACCTGGTGAACACCATCGCCGGCATTTGCCTGGGAGCGCATTTCCAGGACCAGGCACCCGAGCATCCTTTCTTCTCGGTCCTCATCACCGGGACCAACCGGGGACAGGCCGCGCAGGACGCCCTGCGCGCCATCGCCGGTCAGAACCGCACCAAACAGGCCACGGCGGTGCTGGACGCGTTGGAGTTACTCGACGGTGAACGGCTCGATCCCTACAACTCGAAATATGCCAAGTACATCCTCGGACAGCTCAAGAAGAAGGGCCATGGTCAGGTGGTCAATCGCTCCGAGCTGATCCAGGACGACAAGGGCGTAGAATACATGGACAAGGACCGGTACCGGCTGGAGCCGGAATGGGTGGCGGTCGTCCTGGCCACGTTGGTCTACACCGGCGATCTGGTTCTCGCCATCCCGGGCAAGAAATTCGACGCTAACGGCCTGCCGCAGTTGGCCGGAACCGGCGTGGATGAACTGATGCAGTTTAAGCATATCGAGCAACCCAAGGGCTGGAATTTACCGGCCCTGAAGGCTCTGTTCGAACTGCTCGGGCTCACACCAGGCATGGCTCATTTGGTAACCCAGGGCAAGGACGAGCCGGTGCAGCAGTTGCAGAAGGCCATATCAGAATCGGTGGAGGAACTTGTTCTCCTGCAACAGAACCTGCAAGACGGTCTGCTCTTCTGGGGCCGGAACCTGCTGGCCGAGGAAGAGGCGCGGAAGCTTCGCTCCCGGCTCGATGAAACCAAGACCTTTCTGGAATCGCTCCAAGCCTATACCTCGCCCGGCAAGCTCAAGAATTTCCGTTACGATGCCCGGGAGGTGACCGGTCACCGCGACGGGCTCAATTCCCTGGCCGAGATCGAATCCCTCCAGGGACTGGCGGCCGATCTCGGTTCCACCGCGTCGTTCCTCTCGACGGCCGAGGCGGTCCTACCCACGGAACACGAGTGGGTGGGTAAGATGAAAAAGGCGCGTGACGAGGTTCTCGCCCAGTTCGGCGATCCGGACAAACGTGGCGAGGCCACCTTTCGCCAGCAGACCCAACGCAAATTGATCGATCTCAAGAGGGCCTACGTGAGGGTCTACCTGGCGTTGCACGCGAAAGCTCGGCTGGGCGTGAACGAAGACAAACACAAGACTGCCCTCATGGGCGATGAGCGACTCCAGGTGCTGCGGAAGCTCTCCACTATCGAATTGATGCCCCGTCAGCACTTGACCGATTTCCAGAACCGTCTCGCTGCCTTGACGAGTTGCTTCGCGCTCACCGAGCAGGAAATGGACGCCTCGGCCGTCTGCCCTCACTGCAATTTCAAGCCTGGCGCGGAGCCGCCGGAGGCACCAGCGGGCACGGTCCTGGACGGCCTGGACGGGGAGCTGGATAAGCAGGTGGAGAACTGGACCCAGACGCTGCTGACCAATCTGGAGGACCCGAACACCCGTGTCAACCTCGACCTACTCAAGCCCGACTACAAGAAGCTCGTAGACGGCTTCATCGAGAAGCGTGCCCTGCCGGACGAACTTGACCAGTATTTCATCTATGCCATGGGGGAAGTGCTTTCCGGACTCCAGAAGGTGCCGGTCAAGATCACGGACCTGCGCGCGGCGCTGCTCTCCGGCGGTTCACCGGTCACACCTGCCGAGATGAAGAAGCGGTTCGAGGAGTACCTGGACGAACTCACCAGGGGCAAGGAGCCCGGCAAGGTTAGAATAGTCTTGGAGTAGAACCACGGATGACCACGGATAGACACGGATTGCGGCAATGAAAATCGCGGAATTAAAAGAACTGCTGGAAGCGGGGGAATGGAACGATGTCGAGTTCAAGGAAGCTCGTACGGCAGTTCCCAGGTCAGCGTTCGAGACCATTTCCGCGTTCGCCAATACCCACGGCGGTCGCTTGGTGTTTGGTATTGGTCAGCACGGTGAAGAGTTCAAAGTTATTGGCGTCGATAAACCTGACAAGGTGCAAGGCGATTTTCTTTCGTTGCTTCATGCCGACCAGAAAGTCAACCACGATGTACAGGTTAACGAGCAGCGATTCCACATAGACGACAAGATTGTACTGGCCTTCCACATCGCCGAAAATCCCCGTACCCGCAAACCGGTGTATCTGGACGGCGATATTCGGCGTACGTTCCTCCGCAAGGGTAGTGGAGACTACCGAGCCCAGATGCAGGACATCGAGCGTATGCTGCGCGACGCCACAGCCGACCGGTGGGACAGCCAGCCCTTCGAGCGGGTACTGCTCGAAGAAGCGTTCGAACCGAGCAGCCTTCGCTGGTTTCGTGACCGATTCCATTCGGCAAACAGCGGTACCGATTCGGAAGAACCCGACGAGAGTTTCCTCTACCGGTGGGGATATCTTATCAAGGACGGAAAACGACGGATTCCGACCCACGGAGCTATCATGCTGTTCGGGTCTTCACTCGCGGTTCATCAACTGATTCCCAGGCCGACGCTGGATGTTCAGTTTCTCGGCTATGCGACGAATGAAGAAATGCCGCGGACTCGCTGGATCGACCGGATTGTCTGTGAAGAGAACATCATCCATGCTTGGGAACAACTGGTCGCAAAATACAAGTTCTTCATGCCCAAGCCCTTCAGGGATATCGACCCGGTAACCCTCGGGCGCCGTGACGATCCGCCCGGATTCCGCGTATTCCGAGAGGCTGCCATGAACCTGCTGATTCACCAGGATTACGGCGATCATTCCCGGAAAGCGGTCATCAAATTCTTTCGCGATGGCATTCAGTTCTGGAATCCCGGCGATGTGTTCGGCGACGACTCTCGGCTTATGGAACCGGGCGAAAAGGAAGTTCGCAATCCCGGCATCACTGCCGCAATGCGGCGTATCGCCATGTGCGAACAGGCCGGTACGGGCATGCGAATGATGCGCGAGGAATGGCAGGCGGTGGGGCATCCAGCCCCAACATACAAGAATGACCGTGCCTGGAAGGCGTTCGAGCTCTTTATCCCTGAGTTGGACAAGGAAGTGGACATGGCCTCGGACCTCATGAAGGCCATGTTCGGGGCTACTCGGCCAGAGTCACCGACCCAGTCACCGACCCAGTCACCGACCCAGTCGGCCTCCCAATTTGAGCGACTCTTGATCTTACTCCAAGAGAGCGAAATGTCTTCCGGAGAACTCCGCGAAGCTCTTGATATCAAGCATCGGCCGACATTTCGCCAAAACTACCTACACCCTGCGATGAAGGCCGGATACATAGAATACACAATTCCGGAGAAACCGAACAGCCGCCTGCAAAAATACCGGCTCACGGAAAAGGGGCGGGGATTCCTGTCAACAAACGAAAGAGAGGGCGAGTGACCAAGTTAGTGACCAACTTGAGACCATTTGGTCAGTTCTTGGGTGACCAAGTGAAGAGCGTCGTGCCGGCGGCAGATGAGACTCGCGCAATGGACAAGCCTGAAAAAGGTACCGGAATTTGTTCAGTGAACAAGGCGGGAAGATCCACACATGATTGAGAAGTTCATCAGCATCAAGAACATTGGCCGGTTCCGTGATTGTTGCCCGAAAGGCGACGTGGCCTTTCGGAATCTAACGCTCCTCTTCGCGGAAAACGGGCGGGGCAAGACCATGCTGTGCGCTATTCTCCGTTCGTTGCAGACCGGCCAACCCGAGTTCATTTCCGAACGAAAGACCCTTGGTACCAACGAAGCGGCTTCCGTCCAGATGCGTCTGGGAAACAGCACCCTTACCTTCTCCAACAACGCATGGTCCGCCATACACCCCGACATTGCCATCTTCGATTCCGTGTTCATCCACGACAATGTTTACGCCGGGGACTATGTGGACCACGAGCAGAAGAAGAACCTTTATCGGGTTATCGTCGGGACGCAAGGCGTTCAACTCGCCAAACAGATTGAAGAACTGGACGGCAAGATTCGCGACGCGAACGCAGACATCAGGACAAAGAAAGAAGCCGTATCAAGAACCCTGCCCAATCGGGTAACGCTTGAGTCATATCTTGCCTGGCAGCCGGTTGATGGCATTGAAAGTAGGATTCAACAGAAGAACACGGAGATCGCTAACCGTCAACTCGCGTTGGACAAAGCAACCGAGATTCAGTCCAAGGCGCTACTCGCCAAGATCTCACTACCCACATTTCCCGAAGACTTCCTCACGATTCTTGGGAAGAAACTAACGGACATCACCGCCGATGCCGAAACGTGCGTCCGGCAGCAAATCGCCAGCCACCAAATGGGGAACCAGGGTGAGACATGGCTCTCACAAGGCATGGGATACGTGAGGAATGACCTTTGTCCCTTTTGTGGCCAGGGCATCCAGTTTAATGACTTGAGTGCCGCTTACCGCTCGCATTTCAACACGGCGTACAAGACTCTCAAAGAGGAAGTCGCGCGACTCAGCCAGCGCATCACAATCGCCATCGGCGATACGGCGCTCAACGCCGTGCAACAAGCGCTCTCCGGCAACTTGGCGCTCATCGAATTCTGGAAGCAGTTTACCGAAGTCAGCGTTCCGGATTTTCCGTTTCAGAATGTCCAAGCCAATTGTGCGAGACTACGGGGACTTGCATTGGCGTTGGCGCAGCGCAAGCAGCAGAACCCGGTGGAAGCGGTAACTCCGAATGATCATTTCACAACCGCGCTCAATGAAGTGCAATCACTTCAACAGGCTGTGGACACCTACAACGCCGCCGTTGCTGCCAGCAATGCCCGCATCACTGAACAGAAGACAGCCGTTCAGCAAGGCGGCGATATCAACTCACTGAAGCAAGAACTCGCCGACCTGGAGGCAAAGAAGAAGCGCTTCGAGCCGGATATGGTTCAGGCGTGTCAGGACTATCAGGATGCACTGATCGATAAGAACGATCTTGAACAACAGAAGGATACCGCGAAGCAGCAGCTTGACCAGCGTCAGAGTATCCTCCAAACCTACGAGCATGCGATCAACGAGTATCTGGACCAGTTCAACACGGGTTTTCGAATAGTAAACACGCAACATAGCTATCGCGGGGGAACACCAAGTTCGCAGTTTCAAATCCAGATAAACAACACATCTGTCGATCTTGGCGATAGCCGAACACCGGCCGGCACGCCATGTTTCAAAACAACGTTGAGTTCAGGCGACCGTAGCGCGCTTGCCCTGGCGTTCTTTCTGGCCGCGTTGAAGCAAGACGCGAACCTCGGCAACAAGATCGTCGTGCTCGACGACCCATTCACCAGCCTCGACCGTTTTCGGCGCACCTGCACTCAGCAGCTTATTCGTGGTCTATCTTGCTCAGCGCAACAGGTCATCGTTCTATCTCATGACCCTCATTTCTTGAAGTTGGTCTCCGACGGCCATTCATCCAGTGAAATGAGAACGCTGCAATTATTCCGGACGGGTAACAATACTAAACTTGGCGAGTGGGACATAGAGGAAGAGACCCTAAGCACTTATCAGAAGGACTACTCCACCCTGTTGAACTTCTATCGGGACCGTAGCGGAACATCGCTCGATGTGGCGCGTGCGATTCGCCCCTTTCTTGAGGGAATGCTCCGGGTGCACTTCCCCGGGTACTTTCAACCCAATGAATGGCTTGGGGATTTTATCAGCAAGATACGTGGTGCTGATAGCGCGAGTGGGCTTCAACATGCTAAGGACGACCTCCTAGAATTTGAAGCAATAAACGAATATTCCAAGAAATATCACCACGAGCAGAATCCGAATGCCGACTCAGAACCCATATTCTCAGATGAGTTGCATGGGTTTGTGAAGCGAACTTTGCGTCTTGTTGGCGGGGATTGAGGAGAGGCTGATGGTAAAGGAACGCCACGAGCATAGTCTTTTCGACCTGGAACCCGCTGCCAAGACGCAGGGGCCCGTTGAATGCCTGGGCTTGACCTTCGAGAACGACGAGAAACGCCGAGAGTATTTCCTGGAGAAGCTACGCGAGGATCTCAAGGACCCGGAGTTCCGCAAGATTGAGGGATTCCCGATTGGCGAGGACGAGGACATCCTGGCCCTGTCCGATCCTCCGTACTACACCGCCTGCCCGAACCCGTTCATCGAGGATTTTGTCAAGCAGTACGGGAAACCGTATGACCAGAAGACAGACGATTACCGGCGGGGACCATTTGCCGCGGATGTCAGCGAAGGAAAGAACGACCCAATTTACAACGCCCACTCCTACCACACTAAGGTTCCGCACAAGGCCATCATGCGGTATATCCTGTATTATACCGAGCCAGGGGATGTGGTTTTTGATGGATTCTGTGGGACGGGGATGACCGGTGTAGCCGCACAACTATGCGATGATCCAAGCACTCTCGCGGCGCTTGGGTACACACCCAGAGCCGATGATCAGCTTTTCGATGAGAACGGCCAGAACATAGGAAGTAAAGGTTGCCGAAAGGCCATTCTGAATGATCTCTCTCCTGCAGCGACGCTTATCGCGGCCGGATATAACCTGACAAGGAACCCTGAATCATTCCCCAAACTCGCTGCAGAGTTGCTCAAGAAGTTCAATCGCGAATACGGATGGATGTACCAGACCACGGACCCCAAGTCAGGGGATGTCTGCGAGATCGATTTTACAGTTTGGTCAGAGGTATTCAGTTGTCCTCACTGCTCAGGCGAGTTAGAATTTTGGGCACTGGCATATGATGCTTCATCCGGTAAGATCGTTGAGAATCCAACTTGCCTGCACTGCTCTGCCAAGGTTTCAAAACGAGATCTTATCCGTTGCACAACGAAGTACTATGACAAGGCTGTTGGGGCCACCCGTAGTAAACAGATTCTCAAACCGGTCGAAATCTGCTACCGCCACCGAGGGGCCAAGAAGAAAAAGCTACCGAACGAAAAGGACATTCAAGTTCTGGCGAAGATCGAGCAGATGCTGGAGCAGATTGGTTACCCCACCGAGTTAATGATGTTCACGCCCGAAGGCGAAGAATGGGGCGATCTCTATCGAGGCTACCATGAGGGCATCAGTCGGGTTCACGATTTTCATCTTGTACGCCAGCTTGTTGCTTTCTCCATCCTTTGGCATAGCGCCGACGATCTGCCTTCAGAGGAAGCGAAACGTCTCTGGCGGTTCACACTTCAAGGCATCGTCGTGAGCTTCACTCGTCGCAATAGATTCCTAAAGAACGCATACTCCCAGGTTAACCGGTCTCTCAGCGGCACGTTGTATTTAGGTTCGATAGTAAGTGAGCCGAGTCCAACATACGTCCTGACCGGAAAACTCAAGCGCTTTAGGAAGGCTGTTCCATCTTCTGAAAGCGGCACGATGGTTACTACTCAGTCATTGGCATATATACTCGGTCCAGACAACTCTGTTGACTATGTTTTCATCGATCCGCCATTTGGAGACAACCTACCTTATGCTGAACTGAATTTTCTGTGGGAAGCATGGCTTCGAGTGTTCACAAACGCAGCGCAAGATGCCGTAGTGAGCGGGACGCAGGACAAGGACCTGGCGGTTTATACGCTGATGATGACCTCCTGTCTCAAGGAGGTGTACCGGCTTCTGAAACCCGGTCGCTGGGTGACAATCGAGTTTCATAATTCAAAGAATTCCGTCTGGACGGCCATACAAGAAGCTTTGGGTCAAGCGGGGTTTATCATTGCTGATGTCCGCGTTCTCGACAAAGGAATGCTGACGAAGAAGCAGCTCAACGCAAACGCTGTGAACAAAGACTTGGTTATCTCTGCTTATAAGCCCAATGGCGGGTTGGCGGAGCGCTTCAAACTTACAGCCGGTACCGAAGAGGGTGTTTGGGATGTTGTCCGTACGCATCTCAAGCAACTTCCAGTATTTGTATCCACAAACGGAATGGCAGAAATGATACCGGAGCGGCAGAGTCACCTGCTCTTTGATCGCATGGTTGCTTTCCACGTCCAACGAGGAACCACGGTGCCTCTATCTGCTGCTGAATTCTATGCGGGACTGGAACAACGCTTTACTCCACGCGACGGTATGTATTTCCTGCCAGATCAGGCAGCCGAGTACGACAAGAAGCGAATGACGGTCAAAGAGGTACTCCAGCTTCAGCTTCTAGTTTCCGACGAAGCCTCGGCCATCCAGTGGCTCAAACAACAACTAACGAAGAAACCGCAAACGGCAGGTGATCTGAAGCCGCAATTCATGCAGGAGATTGGTGGCTGGCAAAAGAACGAAAAGATGCTCGAGCTTGATGAACTGCTGGAGCAAAACTTCCTACGTTGCGACGGTAAGGGCGAGGTGCCGAGCCAGATCCACAGCTACCTCTCCTCGAACTTCAAGGAACTGCGCAACCTGGTAAAAGATGACCCGACGCTCAAGGCCAAGGCCAAGGACCGCTGGTACGTGCCTGACCCGAACAAGGCAGGCGACTTGGAGAAACTGCGCGAGCGGGCTCTTATGCGCGAGTTCGAGGAGTATCGCCAGTCCAAACAGAAACGCCTGAAGGTGTTCCGCGTGGAGGCCGTTCGCGCCGGATTCAAGAAGGCCTGGCAGGAGCACGAATACGCCACGATCATCGCCGTGGCCCGCAAGATACCCGAGAACGTCCTCCAGGAAGACCCGAAACTCCTCATGTGGTACGACCAGGCGCTGACAAGAACAGGAGGTGAGGTATGATCACCAAGTGGAAGGTGTTCAACTTCAAATCGGTCCGCAATGAGACCGAGTTGGAATTCGCACCGCTGACAATATTCGCAGGTGCGAACAGCAGCGGTAAGAGCACGTTGCTGCAATCCATCTTGCTCGTCGCTCAGACTTTGGCAAACAAGGTCAGTTCGCGCTCTGTGGTTCTCAACGGGGCACTCGCCAAACTGGGGCAGTTTGACGATCTCAAGAGTGCTGAAAGCGATGCGAGCCAGATTGTCATAGGCTGGACATGCAAGCCTGTCTATGATCCCAAGGTGGCAGGCATGCGAGTTGCGGCATCCCGCCGTGCTCCCACATTCTACGGCAGGCAAAGGTATGCCATATCATCCGTGTCGTGTGAAATCAGCTTTGACACTGATGATTCGGGCACACAGAGAGAAATTACTCAGCTCCAACCTCGTTTGTTCTCGTCGGTTGTATCTTCTATAACTCGCGACGCCGAGGGCAGTGACCGCCCATACTCCATTTCGATTCGTCGCGCAACGACAACTGATACGACATCAAAGCATAGATGGACTGAAGCCACCGAAGCCGGCGACGACATCCTACGCGCCAGTATGCAGTATGAGGTTGATCTCGATGATGCATCGATGGCGGAGATTCACGAAGATATGGTATCGGCCAAGCCTATCGGCTGTATCCTACGGCATTTCCTTCCCGAGCGGATTGCACTCGGCGTCGATCTAGTGCCGGAAACCACTCGGTTCATCGTCAGCACCCTAATCGGAGATAGCCCGCGCAGAATGCCGCGTCGTCTCTTTGTTGGCCGCGAAGGCATCGTGCCAAAACCTGTTATTGATTGCATTTTGGATATAGCCAGAAAAATGGAAGGGTCTGACCTTCGAGAATCGCTTGAGAATGCCTTCAGCCAGCGGCCTCTATTCGACGAGTCTGCCGTTTTCATGGAAACATTCCTCGATGCGTTCGGGCGAATATCGTCTCGTGCCAGGATGGAGTTCCATCGCCAGATTGCGGAATATCCGAACCTCGAGAGCTTGGTTAATGACGCTATGTGTAAAGAACAGGGAGAGGACCTCGATGTCATTCTCTACCCATCTCCAAACAGTATAACCGAAGCATGCTGGTATACCGATCAATTCTTTACCAACTCGGTACGTTACCTTGGCCCGCTTCGGGATGAGCCCAAGCCCCTCTATCCGCTTTCCCCGACAGTCGATCCTTCGGATGTCGGCCTAAAGGGAGAGCACACCGCAGCTGTTCTTGAACTGCACAAGAATCGCCCCATCCGTTATATCCCGACTTCCGCATTTATCGGTGATGAGGTGGTGCCAACACCAACAACGAGGACGCTTGAAGCGGCAGTCGTTGATTGGCTCCAGTACCTTGGCGTCGCCGAAAGTATCCAAAGCCAGGACAAAGGCAAGTTTGGCCACGAACTCGTCGTCAGCATTACGGGCGGGACGCGGTACCACGACCTGACTCACGTTGGGGTTGGAGTGAGTCAGGTTCTTCCTATCCTTGTCTCCAGCTTGCTTGCTGACCCTGATACGACGCTGATCTTCGAGCAGCCTGAAATACACCTGCACCCCAGAGTGCAGACACTCCTTGCAGATTTCTTTCTCTCCATGACACAGCTTGGGAAGCAATGTGTTCTCGAAACACACAGCGAATACCTTGTGAATCGCATTCGCTTCCGAACTGCCGCGGCTGCAACGACCAATCCCTGGCTTGAGGCGGTCCGTCTCTACTTCGTGGAGCGGGATGATGACGGTTCGGTCTTCCGCAAAGTCGGCGTAAACGAGTTCGGTGCCATCCTCGATTGGCCAGATGGCTTCTTCGATCAGAACCAGCGTGAGGCAGAGGCTATCCTTAGAGCCGCCGCCGCGAAGCGGAAGAAGCAGAGGGGTAAGTAGCGATGAGCAGCGCCACTGTCACCATTGATGCCGGAGTGCTTGCCGTTCCGCAGGCTCACGGTTCAGCCGAGGACGTTCATGGCTACGTGGAGCGGATTCTCGACTGGGCCCAATTGCTCGACGAGCCGTGGATCGCGCTGTGTATGAGCGAGTATGCCTCCGAGGCTCTGTCTACCGATGAGCTATTTCCGGTCCGAGAACACCTGCGCCTACTCTTCTCACACCACGGTATCCAAGAGTATGACATCAACACAGTGGCGGCAGTAATCAATAGACTGCTTCAGCACACGCCGTCGTTCGAAACCTACTACCGCGTCCGTGACACTTTGTCCGAGGACCTCTCTACTAGTCCCGATGTGATGCAGTTCTGCACCGGGCATGGCTTGCAAACGGATCTGGCTCGTTGCATCCTCCTCCTGGCCATCCTCCGGAAGCATTGTCAAGGGGACATCCTACAGAACGCCCTTATCCTCAAGCATTGTCCGGAACGCACGATTCGCGTTCGAGCCCTTGTTCATGAGATCGAGCACGAAAGGGATGACCAGTTGTCGGACGTCCCGATCCCACCTGAATATTTTGAAGGTGATGTTCTCGCCTGCGATGATTTCAGGGGACTCCTCACCTGCATCGACGAATCTGCGGTATTGACCGCTTCAACCGATATTGCAGGTATAGAGATCGCGATTCGCATCCGACTCTACAAGTCCCGTATCGAAAGGCATGAGGAGCCGAATTGGGACAACATTGGTGGTATGGTCATCGGTGACCATTTCGAGGGTGCCATCAGGCAATGTAGCAGGGACGCTGATCCTGGGTTCCCGGACAGGGCACTGCGTGCCGTCTGTGAAGCTATCGACAAACAGAGCTTGCGGTCGATCCACCCCCTGAGAACCAGTCCAGGCGGCAGCGACCCGCCGCGGAGGCGGTCCTCCGACAACGCCAAGGCATCGAGACGCGACATAGATCACGAATACCATCTTCACTTCTGGGAATTGCCAAATGGCTGCATAGAGCTGGCTACGGTGGGCGTCCACAACGACTTCGCGATACCGGAGTGAGTCACGTGGACAGCGGCTGGTACTTCAGCATGGATCACGGGCAGATTTGTCAGGTCATCGAAGCCCAGACGCTTTGGGGCGAGACGACCTGCCGGGTCTGGCTGCCCAAGGTCCGCAATTGTCGCCTTAACCTCCTTGCCCAGGAGCAGTTCGACCAGAAAGCCCACGCCTATCCCGAGATGGTGCCGTTGCTCATGATTCGAGCGGAAGGTAGCGCATGAGAAGCTGGCGAGATCAGATTCTCAGGGAATTCACCCCAAAGGTGGCCCGATTAACCCTGGTTGCCGACCCCGATGGGCTTCTCCTGGAGGAAGGTGTGCTCGAGGGCATACGCGAGCGAGGCTTCGAACTGATTCCGTTCGAGGATCACGTTGCCTTCCGTTATGCCTATGAGTCCAAATTCCGTTCCCGCTGGGACCGGGGTGAACAGACGGACCTGGTGGTTGTGCTGCGCTCAGGAGCCAGCGACCTCGGTTCCTTGCCATACGATCTACTCCAAGCCGGTCGCCGGCTATCCTTCAACCTTGGGGAGATGTTTCCTAACCTGAGCTATCCGGTGGTGACCGCCCTGGACCGCGGGGACCTTGATGAGCTCTACGAGGCCCAGAAACGGCACGCGCCCGGCGTCCTGGGCGATAACGCTACCAAGGAATTCGTCCTGCGGCATGTCTTCGAGATCGCGCCGGAGCTCATAAGAGAGCCGTCCGATCTTCTCCGCGTGCTGGTGCGCCGCCATTACCGCGAACAGCGCATCCCGGCGATTCTGGACGAACGCTTTGTCCAGGTCCTCCGCCAGAACGATGGCTTTGAAGACTGGCCGCTTGATACCATTATCCCGGACCGGGAAGCGTTTTTCACCTTTCTCCAAGAACGCTGGCCCGTTTTTCTCGACCGGTCGGCGAAGCAAGAGGACGCAGGTGTTTGCGAGAGCAAGGAAGCTTACGGTCTTGAATATCCCGGCCCCCTGGACCTGCCTTTTAACCACGACGATATCCGTGTTTACATCGACAACCTTTTCCTCGAAGGGTTGCTTCAAACCGTTCCCCATGACCAGGCCGAGTCGCTGTCAAAGACCTGGCTCGCCATTGGAATACGTACCGATGAGCAGGCGGATCGAACGCGTCGTGTAGATGGCCTGCTCGACACCATATCGTCCGCCATCCCGGAAGAGGACACGCGGCACGACGACTGGTTCCATTTCGCCAAGACCTGGGCTGAACTTCTGGCCCTTGTCCTGGAATCGGACGCGGTGCTGCCCGAACCGGCCCGCCAGAAGATAGGGATGCTGCAAACCCAAGTCGACACCGCGCTTGTGGCTTGGCTGGAGAAGCGCTACGCGGGGCTGATCAATCTGCCGCCGGCTCCGCCGGTCATGCTCCATCATATCCCGCGTTTCCTCGCCCGATACATCGGCGATGCCAATGAGAATAAAGCAGCGTTCGTCCTGGTGGACGGACTCTCGCTGGATCAGTGGATCGTCATACGCAAGGCGCTTATCAAGCAACGCCCAAGATACCGTTTCCGCGAAAGCGCGGTCTTCGCATGGATACCCACCATCACATCCGTTTCACGTCAGGCCGCTTTTGCCGGAAGGCCGCCCATCTACTTCCCAGACAGTATCCATACCACGGACAAGGAGCCCGCGCTGTGGACGCAGTTCTGGGCGGACCAGGGTCTGACGCAACAAGAAGTCGCATACGCCAAGGGATTGGGTGACGGCACCCTGGATAGCGTAGAGGAGCTGGTTACACGCCCCAAGACACGCGTAGCCGGCCTGGTCGTCGACAAGGTGGACAAGATCATGCACGGCATGGAACTTGGCGCTGCGGGGATGCACAACCAGGTTCGACAGTGGGCCGGGCAGCCGTTCATGGCGAATCTCATCGATATGCTTCTGGACAACGAGTTCCGTGTTTACCTGACTTCGGACCATGGGAATGTTGCGGCAGTTGGATGTGGTCGGCCAGCTGAAGGCGCGGTTGCGGACCTGCGCGGCGAGCGCGTTCGGATTTACCCGGATTCCCTCCTGCGTGGTCAAGTCAAGGAGCGGTTCCCGGGCGCCCTGGAATGGCCGCCGGTTGGTCTGCCGGAAGACTACCTGCCCTTGCTCGCTCCAGACCGCTTGGCGTTTGTTCGTGAAACCGAACGCCTTGTCTGCCACGGTGGTATTTCCCTGGAAGAGCTCGTCGTCCCTCTTGTTCAGATCGAAAGCCTGCCTGCCGCGACGCGCGCGGCGCAGGCAGGGATGGACACATGATTTCACCGGCAAATCGGCGATACGGTCAGATTGGTCTTGACCGCCTTGTTCGGCTCAAGTGGCTGGAACGAACCGCATACCTCGTCATGGCAGGAAACGAGGCGCCTGCTGTGAAGGCTGCCCTGCAAGGAGAAGTCCAAGGCTCGTTTCGATCCGACAACACCAAGATACGTGGTTCGTTGGATAAAACGATCACTATCCTGATGAAAATCTGGGTCCGGCCACCTTACGAGCTGCATTCCCTTCAGGGCGATGGCCTGAAGCTTCTTTCAAGCCTGCCGCGCGAGGACCATATCGCGGTCCACTGGGGCATAGCAATGGCGGTTTATCCATTCTGGGGCGCTGTAGCAGCCCATGTGGGACGACTGCTCAGACTCCAAGGAACGGCCGCAGCCGGCCAAGTACAGCGCCGCTTGCGGGAGCAATATGGAGAACGGGAAACGGTTTCTCGTCGAGTCCGCTATGTGCTGCGCAGCTTCGTTGACTGGGGCGTTTTGGACGAAACATCTGACAAGGGTGTCTATAATCAGGGAGTCGCCCTCTCCATACAAGACCCAAAACTCATCACATGGCTTATCGAGGCATCTCTGCACGCCCGCATGAACGGTTCCGCCGCCATCAAGGACCTGCTCGACAGCCCGAGCATCTTCCCGTTTCGTCTGGCGCATGTCTCCGCGGAGCATTTGGTATCCCTCTCGCCTCGTTTGGACCTCCTGCGGCACGGATTGGATGACGATTTGGTGATGCTGCGCGAAGAAAGCCAAATAGCTGGGAAGGGAGGGGTCTTCTCGCCATAACGTTTAATGCCGGCCACCGCTATAAGGCGCTGACCCCACTTGGTGGCGGTCTTTTCTTGCCAACCGGCCCCACGTCCTATTATGATTTCAACGGCGCAAGGGTAACCAGCAGTTCATTGATATGATGACATATGTGTATATATATGATATTATAGACATATGAAATTATCGGCATGGGCGATTAAGAACGGGATATCCTACAGGACCGCTCTTCGCTGGTATCACGACGGCACGCTTCCGGTGAGAGCGGAGCAGTTGGCTACCGGCACGATACTTGTCTATGAAGACACCACCGTACACAGCAAGGATAATAGCGTTACTATCTATGCCCGCGTATCATCTCACGACCAGAAGGAGGACATGGGGCGCCAGGTCTCAAGGCTCAAGGATTATGCCGCCGCCAGCGGTCTGCGGGTGAAGGTGGTGATCGAGGAGATCGGCTCAGGCTTAAACGGTCACCGAAGGAAGCTCCTGGAGCTATTGGGAGACCCGGCTGTCGGCACGATCCTCGTCGAGCACAAGGACAGGCTCACCAGGTTCGGATTCGAGTTTCTAGAAGCCGCAATGATGTCACAGGGCAGGCGTATCATGGTTGCTGATGATACTGAGGAGATGGCAGACATATGGGCCGACTTCATTGACGTTGTGACCTCCATGTGCGAAAGGATCTACGGAAAACGCGGGGCGAGGAACAGGGCAAACAAAGCGATGGCGGCGGTGAGTGATCCTGAAGATCAATAGAGCCTACAAGACGGAACTTAAGCCCAACAGGATACAGGGGAAGGCCCTGGCCAACCACGCCGGGTCCGCCCGCTTCGCCTACAACTGGGGACTTGCGCGAAAGAGCGAGTCTTACCGCCTCACCGGGAAGTCCCCAAACGCCATGGAGCTCCACCGCGAGCTGAACCGGCTCAAGAAGACAACCTACCCCTGGCTCTACGAGGTCTCCAAGTGCGCCCCCCAGGAGGCGCTCCGTGACCTGGACCGCGCGTTCGCCCACTTCTACCGGAGGGCGGCCGAGAAGAAGCAGGGAAAACTCAAGGGGAAGGTGGGCTATCCACGGTTCAAGACCAGGAGGAGGGGCCCGGGTTCCTTCAGGCTGACCGGTTCAATACACGTGGAGGCCAGGCGGGTGAAGCTGCCCTGCCTGGGGTGGATACGCTTGAAGGAGAAGGGATACCTGCCGGCAGACGGGACGGAAGGCGTGCACCTGCTCTCGGCAACCGTATCCTGCCGGGCGGGCCGTTGGTTCGTCTCGCTTCAGGTCCAGCAGGAAATGGCGGTGGAGGAGGCGACAGGGCCGCCCGTCGGGGTAGACCTGGGAATCAAGACACTCGCCGCGTGCTCGTACGGACAAGACAACCACGTGCACTACGAGAACCCGAAGGCGCTCTATGCGGGCGCGCGCAAGCTTAGAAGTCTCCAGAAGAAGCTCTCCCGCCAGGAGAAGGGATCGGGCCGCAGGGAGAAGACCAGGAAGAAGATAGCCAGGCAGCACATGCGGATATCCTGTGTCCGCTCGGATGCCATCCACAAAGCGACCTCCCAGATAGTGGCGAAAGCCAAGCCTCTATCCGAGAGGCCGTACGTGGTAGGCATCGAGGACCTGAACGTCTCCGGCATGATGAAGAACCGGAGGCTCGCCCGTTCGGTTGCGGACGCCTCCATGCGGGAGTTCAGAAGGCAGCTTGCCTACAAGTGCTCCTGGTACGGCATCCAGCTGGTGGTGGTCCCCCGCTTCGAGGCTACCTCCAAGCCCTGCTCGAAGTGCGGGTGGGTCAAGGAGGACCTCACGCTCTCCGACCGGACCTTCCGCTGCGAGTCTTGCGGTCACGTGGCCGACAGGGACGACAACGCATCTGATAACATACGGTTGCTCGCCGTCAGTTCGACGGAGAGTGTAAACGGACGTGGAGGTGACGTAAGACCTCTCGGCTCCGGGAGGCGGACGCCTGAGAAGCGTCAATCAGAGATGGCGCATTTGTCATCATTCTGAGGAACGGTTACTGTGTTTCCAGCCGGCGGTAGCGATGCGAGGAGGACATGCTATGGCTATCTCATATCAGTGGACCCCGGAGGAGCAGAGAGAGTACTCCCTGGCAAAGATGTTCAAGTACATCAAGGATTACGTCTATCCCTACCATCCCTACTACCGGAAGCTGTTCCGCGAGAACAACATCGACCCCGACAGGCTGAACTCTTACGATGACTTCAGGAAGATACCGATTACCGGGAAAAAGGACATCATGGAGGACCAGAAAGCGTTTGTCCTGCAGCCCGGGAACGAGGATTCACCGTACGATGTCGAGGAGATCAGCAGGAAGAAGAAGCTATGGTACACCTGGCAGACTCTGAACACCAGGTACCTGAGAGACCTCTACGGGAAGCCGCGCTCGTTCGAGGAACGCGTCAGGCAAACCGGGGCCGGGGAGTGGCTGCCGATACATTTTCACGCCAGCGGGGGGACCACTGGCGATCCGGTTCAGTCTTGTTACACCAACTATGACCTCAAGAGCGTGGTCCCCTATATCGCCGGGATGATGTATCTGTTCGGCTGGGAGCCGACGATGAGGGCTCTTAACATGTACTCCGCCCTTCCCCACCTGGCCTTCTTCCAGGTGATATTCGCGGAGTTCACGGTGGATAACGGCGGGGCGATATTCCACACCTGCGGGGGAAGGGCGATACCCACCGAGCGGCAGGTACGGATAGCGGGCAGCATGCCGTTTGACATGTACATTGCGATCCCCTCCTACATGACGTACTGGTTGAAGACCGCCATCGAGATGATTGAGGGTGGAGAAGCCAGGAAGCCGGACCCGGTTAAGATCGCGGTGCTGGCGGGGGAGCCGCTCTCCGACGAGTACCGGGACAAGCTGAAGGGACAGTTCGAGAAGATAGGGTCGCCCGACGTCGAGATAGTGGAGGGCTACGGTTCCACCGAGCTCAAGGCCGCGTTCTTTGAGTGTGGCGAAAGGACCGGCATCCACCTTAACCCGGAGTTTTACTTCTGGGAGGTGCTGGATCCCGATACCAGGGAACCGGTGCCCTGGGGCGAGCCCGGCGTGCTGGCGTTCAGCCACATCGACTGGAGGGGCACGGTCCTTCTGCGCTACTGGATGGGCGACCTCATCGCTGGGGGAGTCGTCTGGGAGAAATGCTCGCACTGCGGGCTTACCATGCCGGTCCTCCGGCCCCCCATAGGCAGGGCCAGGAGGGATTTCACAAGGATAAAAGGCGTTCGGGTACTGCTCACAGAGTTCCAGAACGCGCTCCGGCGGGTTGAGGGGGTGGAGTCGTTTCAGGTCATAATCACCAGGGAGGACGAGGGGGACCAGGCCAGCCGCGACAGGGTCCTGGTCTACGTATCCCTGCAGCCGGGCGCAGACGAGGAGATGGTCAGGGTCGGGGTCACCAGGCAGTTGAAGATGGATGCCGAAGTATCCCCGGACCGGATAGAGATCGAGAAGCCGAAAAAGGTGGAGAACCGCCTCTTCGAGCGCACCGGGCTCAAGGCGGACTGGGTGGTGGACAAAAGGGAGTTCTGAGGGAGGTCATGCCCCTGGGCATATGCATTGTGGGGCATGTGTCTAAGCAAAGAATCTAACGTCACATGCCCGCGGTTGGCGTTCTTGTCTGACCGCCGCTTGTCTGACATGAGGGGTCAGGCCTTCTGGCCGTAACTTTGTCTTACCACCGTTTGGTTGCGAGGAAGGGGTCAGGTGTTCTTGCCATAACGCTGTCTTACCACTGCTTGTCTGACAGAAAGGGTTCAGGTGTTCTTGCCACAACGCTTTGATTCCTGACACCTATCTAACACCTGACCCCACCTGGTGGCCGTATCAACACCGCTCTAACACCAGACCCCACCTGGCGGCCTTATCGCCGCCGCTTGAAGGCACTGACCCCACCGGTTGGCAGTTCCGGCCCGGGGGTGTATAATTAACGTAAGGCCGGGCCCTAGCTAATAAGGACGGCAACTTAACAGCCAGTCAGTAAGACACCTGTTTAGTTATGGCCTGGCCTTTCGCCTGTCCCCGTAACGGTAATTCCCGGTGACTACTCCGTGGGGCGAAGGTCGACAATCCGCGTCGCTTTCAGGGCAACTGTGGGGTCGAAGATCTCGGACATCTCAACGAACTCTATCCTGGCCCTCATCTCCACCGCCCGCTGTACTCTTTTTTCGAGATCGGCGGCGATGTCCTCCTCCGGCCTGCCCCCGGACCTGCCTACCTTGATGATGAGCTCGTCCGCGGAGTACGGGTCGGAGAGGTCTTTCTTGGTGAAGACCACCTGGTACTCGGTGACGCCTTTGGTGTTGGCTATCTCGTCGCGCAGGACCTCCGGGTTGATGAGGGTACCCTTCAGGTTAATCAGCTCGCTGGTCCGGCTGGCGTAAGTGCTTCCCACCGCGACCTCCATTCTCATGCAGGTCCTCCCGCATCTCGAGCACGGCTCGTGGGTTATTGCGGCGTAATCTCCTATCACGTAGCGGAGGAGCGCGGTCCCGGTGCGGTTGAGGTGAGTTATTACCAGCAGGCCGGTCTCTCCATCCGGCAACCTCTCGCCGGTCTTCTCGTCTGTGACCTCGAAGAAGAAGAGGCTGGGGTCGGGGGAATGGCAGCCGCTGAACTCCTCGCACTCCGACATCGCGCCCTGCATCTCGGTGAACCCGTAGGAGTTGGAGATGAACGGGCGGTCGGCGCCCATGTTCCCGAGTCTCCCGCGGATGTCGTCCCGCATTCCCCTGGGGGCGGCCTCGCCCAGCAGTTCGACCCCCTCCACATGGGAGTAGTCCCGGCCCTGCTCCTCGGCCTTCATTATTATGCGCCGCACGAAGCTTGCAACGCCCACCAGCGCCTGGGCCTCCACCCTCTCGACAAGTTCTACCGCGTAGTCGAAGGAACGATGTATCTTGAACTCGGGGTGAGGCATGCCGGTGCAACCGAACGAACCCTGGCCGAACAGGCTCATGGTCGTGATGTCCCGGGCCCTGAAGAACCCGATATGGGGAATCGGCCCCAGCGGGAACAGGTTGACCGACCGCATCCCGGATATCGCACCGCTTATCTTCATTGCGCGAAACAGCAGTTGGAAGGTGGCGTAGGCGTCGTTGATGGTGTTATAGAACGGGGTCGGCACGCCGGTGGTGGTTCCCGTCGTATAGGTAACCTCCCAGAGCCAATCGTACAGCGTGGGGTTGGAGAGGTTCAGCTTGAACGCCTCCGGGTCCTTCATGTAATCCTTCTTAAAGGTCAGTGGCAACCGGACCAGGTCGTCGACGGTGGTTATCTTCGCCGGGTCGATCTTCTCCCTGGTGAAAAGCTCCTTGTAGTAGGCGCTCCCGTCGGCCACCCGCTCCATCTGCCGCTTCAGGTTGCGGTTTTGGATCTCCTTGATCTCGCCTGCCGACAGGAAAGTGGGGTCGTCGGTGTCGGCGGCGAAAAGCGGCTCGCTGGCTATCATCTTCCTGGTGTTCTCAGGAGTAGTCTCGTGCAGGACGGTAACACCCTCGGCGTTTCTGATTCGAAGCATACAATCCTCTCCTCACTTAGACATCGCGACTGGACTCCCGGCGGGAACACGGCCGGCTACAGGTCCCCGGGGCGCGGCTTAGGAAAAGCGAAAGCCTACTCTGACTCGCTCTCCCAGGAAGGAGGCGGTATGACCGTGACCTTCTTCTTCACATTTCGGGGCTTTAACACCCGGAAGATGGAGATTGTGAGGAATAGCACCCATATCAGGGCCGGCAACCCGACCTGGAATGCGTTCGACTCCAGGAACCCCACGGCCCTATCGGCGGCGCTTATTGCCGCCTTCATGCCGGATTCAACTGAATCGGTATAGACGGCGACGGACTCTATCTGGTCCTGGGCCGCTTTCATCTCACCAAGTGAAGTACTCATCTCCCTGGCGATTGCGGGCCGCCCCGCGGACAGCGACTTATTCAACTTCTTGAGCAGCCTGCTCAAGAGAGGCAGGAGTATTATGAACAGAAGAATCGCAAAGGCAATGACCACTATCGCGATGATCTGCAACACCCTGACAAACACCGTCAACACCTCGCTAATCTCTCTGTAGAAGCGTTACAGGACACAATATATCCGAAAAGCTTCCGCAGTCCAAGCGCGACGGCCTACCGGAAGGGCCTGACTCGCCGTACTTCCACCCGGGAATCGCCAGAAACCGGTCGCACCCATAACCTTTGCTATAATGAGCAAAGGATGAGTGATTACAGTGAATACGGGGCGGAAAAGGGCAAGATAAGCCCGGAAGTGAGAAGTCTCAGGCGCGAGGTCGCCGGTTACCTGCGAGAGGAGAAAGACGCGCTGGTAAAGGAGATCGATCGCTTGATAGAGGCGACCTTGCCCGAGTACCAGTCCCTTCCAGCCGATACGATCGCGGACGTCAGGCAATCGTTTCGCGACTTCATTCAGATCTACCTTGACTACTTCGAGGCGGACGATTTTCCAGTCAAGTACATCAAGAGCATGTCCGAAGATGTCGGGCGCCAGCGCGCGGGACAGGGCATCAAACTCAGAGATGTAATCAGTGTGTTCAACGACGGCGAAACGTACACCTGGAGGAAGATAACCGGCCGCCTGCTGGGGAAAGGGTACTCCGCGGAGGCGTGGGTCGAACTTGCCAACACCCGGGACCGGTTCAACAAGCTGGTCAGGCATTACATGCGGAATGCGTTCGAGAAAGAGGAGTTGACCACCGTCGAGAGGCAACTGACGGAGTTCAAGGCGCTTTCCATCCTGGGCCAGGCTATCGTTTCGACCGTCGACCTGGAGAAGGTCCTGGGTTACATTCTGGAGGTGGCGACATCCCTGATGCGGGTGAAGATGGGCTCGATTCTGCTGCTGGACGCGGACAGGAAGTATCTGCGTGCGAAGGCGGAAATGGGCCTCGCGCGTTCCTGGGTCCAGAAGGAGGAGATCGGGGTAGACCGTAGCATCGCCGATGTCGCCATGCGCAGGAACGAGTATGTGCTGGTCAGGGACGCCGAGCTCATTGGCTTCGAGCTGCCCTGGGCCGCCGCCGGGCGCAAGATAAGGTCGGCTCTCTCGATACCGATCACGGTCAACGAGGAACCCATCGGTGTAATCGAGCTATACGACACGACCCCCAAGAGCTATACCGAACTCGACATGACGATGCTGACCACACTCGGTCCCCAGGCGGGCATCGCGATAAAGAACGCGGAACTGTTCCGCGAGGAACAGAAGCGGAGGCGCCAGGCGATCGTCCTCACCGAGATTGCCCAGGCATCCGTCGAAAGCCGTGACCTGGACGAGCTGATGGAAACCATAACTGAGAAGACCGCCATCGCGCTCGGTGTTGAGCGCTGCTCGCTTTTCTTCTTCGAGCCCGAGACGAACACGTTGACGTTCATGGCGGGGTACGGGCGCAGTACGCTCCAGGTCTGGATGCTGAGCCAGTTCCACATGCCCATGGATGAACTGGGTCAGACCACCGCCCGTGCCATGCGGGAGAGGCGCCCGGTGCTTGCCGAGAGAGTGGAGGACGAGTCGGACCGGGAGTCGAGAGTTTTCCGCCCCGGGGTGAAAACGTATCTGCAGGTTCCCCTGTCGTTTGAAGACGAGCTCATTGCCCTGGTAAGTCTGGAGTCCACCAGCGCGGATTTCAGGTTCTCGGCGGACGATATTGACCTCGCCGACGCGCTGGGCCGGCAGGCCGCGCTCGCTATACAGAACAGGAAGCTTCAGGACAAGCTCTTTCAGCAGCAGTTGGCCGTCCAGAACGCGGAGGTCAATGAGAGGTTGTACCGCGAGCGCGAGAAGAGCGAGGCGGTGCTGAAGGCTACCCCCGACGCTGTTCTGGTGGTCGATAGTGAAATGAGGGTGGTCCTGGCGAACCCCGCCGTCGAGTTCATGACCGGTTGGAGCCAGGAGGAGGCGCGGGGCCGCAGTTACTACGAGGTGTTGTTCGGCTTGACCGAGGAGCCGGAGGACGATTTCGGCATGAGAAAGATGTTTGCCGGCGAGCGGGTCATCTACCGGGAGGACGAGATAGTTACCAGGTCCGGGAGGAGGATTCCCGCGGGAGGGACGCTCGCCGCGATATACGACCCTGACGGGAACGTCGAGAACGTGGTGGTGATCTATCGCGATACCAGCGAGCAGAAGGAGCTCGAGAAGTTTGCCCTGATGCAAAGGGAGATGGATATCGCCTCGGGGATTCAGAGCAGTCTTCTTCCCCGCGACCCTCTATTGGCCGGCGGGGTTCACGTGGTCGCCGTTCAGCAGCAGGCGAAGGTTGTCGGCGGGGACTGGTACGACTACTGGTGGCACGGGGACAAGGTGTTCCTGGTAGTGGGCGACGCGTCCGGCTCGGGGGTCGGCGCGGCACTGTTCGCCACGATGGCCATGAGCGCCCTCCGGGTGGAGGCGCGTGAGCAAGACAAGATACTGAAGATCATGGAGCACGTTAACCAGAACCTGTACATGACCAATCGCTCCGACAACTTCGTCACCGTTTTCTTCGGCGTTCTAGACCTTCCAACGATGACACTGAGCTACACTAACGCCGGGCACGAGGAACCCCTGTGCATCGGCGCCGAGGACAGGACGCCGGTCACACTGCAATCAGAGGACAAATCAATCCTGGGAATATTCTCGCGTGCCGACCTCGATGTGAGAAAGCGCAAGTTGAACTCCGGGGAGCGGCTGGTTCTGTTTACCGACGGGCTGATCGACGCGCAGAACAGTAAAGGAAAGCTCTACGGGCTAAAGAGGTTGGACAGGTTCGTCACCTCGCACCAGGAACTGCCCTCGGACAAGTTCGCCGGAGCCTTGATTGAGAACGTACTCGAGTTCTGTAACGGCGACGCCAGAGACGACATGACCGTGATGGTCTGCGACATCCTTTAACACGCCACCCAAACGGGGGCTGGCCCCGCGGGTGCCGTTCGTCTTTTCACTCAAACACATCTCCATAATGCACCGAAGGGGCCTGTCCCCTCCCGTGTGCACAAGCGGTGGTCAGACAAGATACGCCATCCCCGGGCTGGTGCCGTTGGAACCCTCACGCAAACGGTGTCTGTTATGCAACAGCCCAGGGGCAAAACCCTTCCCCTCCCGAGCAAAAGGCGGTACCGATGCCGGCAAGATGCCGACTCTACAAGGGAGATAAACCCAATTATGCAACAGCCCGGGGCGTGACCCTTCCCTCGCTAATTAACAAAAACCACAAAATGCGCCAATGGTGCCTGGCACCATTGGCGCATTTCTCCCCCCCGGGGGCGCTGCTAGTCGTCGTCGGAGGAGAGCCTCTCTTCAAGGTTCTTGATGGTCCGCTCCAGGCTGTTACGGCGGATTGCCGTTGTCAGGTCTCCCCGTGTGCGCTCCAGGACGCCACGCACCATGTCGTTGGTCCTGCGCAGGCCACCGGTCATGGCGGAGGGGTAGTCGACGGAGGCGAGGAGGAAGTAGATGTCGTCCATGATGCCAAGGATCTCCTCGCCCCTGTCCAGCTGGTTGTTGCGTATGAGGTCAAGCACGTGGCGCCGCATTTCGCCCGCCGCCTCCCCGAGCCCGTTCAGGTAGGGGGCGATGTCAACCCCCAGGTCTTCGGACATGGGCAGGGGGTCACCCTGGATAAGGGCGAAGGTGATCGCGGCTTCAGCGTACTCCTTCTCGGCATCCTGGAGGAAGCCAGCGTGGTAGATGCGGGGGTAAGGAGCCAGCGCGGTTTGCGCTCCCGAAACCGAGTCGGCGGCCTTCCGACGGAGGTCTATCGACTGGTCACGGTCACCGCGGTGGATCGCGCGGATGGAGTTCGCCGAGAACCTTATGCACTCCCGGGATAGCTTCAGCCCCTGCTCCCGCGCCTTGCTCTCCTGCTCCAGCACACCGTTCGCGTACTCTAAAACGCCTCCCAGTTCCATAGTTACTCCTATTCGCTGATGATGGCTACGGGACGGCACCAGCCGGCGCTGGCTCCGGTGATCTTTACCGGGAAGCAGGCGACCTTGAACCCGTGGGGCGGCAACTTGTCCAGGTTGGCCAGCTTTTCCAGGTGGCAGTAAGGCGCCTGTATGCCCGCATAATGCGCTTCCCAGATTATCGAAGCGTCACCGGTGCGGCGGTACTCCTCGATAATGCTCGCGAACGGGCGGTCGAACCCCCAGGAGTCGATCCCCATAACCTTTACGCCACGCTCTATCAGCCAGAGGGTTGGATCCCCGGTCATCCCGGCCCCGTGGGTGATGTAATCGGGGCTTCCCCAGTGCCTGTCGGCCCCGGTCCTGATGAGGACAATGTCCAGGGGCTTCAACTCGTAGTCGATTCGCTCCAGCTCCGCCTCCACGTCCCCGGTGGTGATGCGTTCGCCGTCGGCTTTCTCGTGCATATCAAGCACCACGCCGTCGGAGAAGCACCATTGGAGGGGGACCTCGTCAACGGTCATCGCCCGATCGCCGCCGGCGGTCGGGGCGTAATGCCAGGGGGCGTCGAGATGCGTGCCCGCGTGGGTGATCAGCGTGACCCGGTCGTTGGCCCACCCCAATCCCCCCGGCAGGCTCTCGGGAGGGACACCGAAGATCCGGGACATAACCGCGGCGCCGGCCTTGTGGTCCTGCCGATCTATAACCGGCTTGAACGGCTCGCTCTCCGACTCCTCGATGGGCACGCTGAGGTCCACGAATATGGTCTTATCGCTCATCTACCCCTCCCGTTCGTCCAGAAACCGCTTGAGTCTCTCCGTACCTTCCTCGATATTGGCAAGTGAGTTGGCGTAGGAGAACCGTACGTACCCCTCGCCCCCGCTCCCGAAGTCAATCCCCGGCGTGATCGCCAGGTGAGCGGTCTCGAGGACGTCAAGGCAGAAGCGGTAAGTGTCGGTGGTGAACCGGCTGGCGTTGGCGAAGATGTAGAAAGCGCCGGTCGGCTCGACCTCTATCCCGAACCCCATTGCTTTCAGGCGTTCGAGCAGGAACTTCCGGCGGCGGTCGTACGTCTCGACCATCTCCCGGACGTAGGTGGCGGTTTCTTCGAGGGCGGCGATGCCGGCCCACTGTACGAACGAGTTGGCGCAGATCAGGATGTTCTGCTGGATCTTCTGCATGGCGCGGACGAACTCCGGTGGGCAGATGACGTACCCGAGGCGCCACCCGGTCATAGCGTATAGCTTACTGAACCCGTTCAGCACGAAGCACCTGTCGGTATACTCCAGGACCGAGTGCTCCCGGCCCTCGTAGACCAACCCGTGGTAGATCTCGTCGGAGATGATATACGCTTCCTCACCCACCGCCTCGACCAGTTCGCTTATCTCGCCTTCCGAGAGCACGATACCGGTAGGGTTGGAAGGGGAGTTGATCATGACCCCTTTCACCGCCGGCCCCAGTTGCTCGCGAACCATGTCGCACCGGAAGTTGAAGCCATCCTCCTCATAGACGTCCACGTAACGCACGGTGCCACCGATGAACTCCACGATGTTGGGGTAACACGCGTAGCAGGGGTTGGACAGGAGTATCTCCTCCGCGGGGTTGAGCAGGGCGCCGAATATCAGGATCATCGCGGGGGAGGTGCCACTGGTCACGATGATGTTGTCCGGGGAAACGGTTACCCCGTACCGGTCCTGGTACTCTTTCGCGATCGCCTCGCGAAGGGAGGGTATGCCCTGGCTGTGGGTGTACCGGGTCATCCCCTGATGGATCGCGCGGATTGCCGCTTCCCTGATCGGCTCCGGGGTGTCGAAGTCCGGCTCCCCCACCTCCATGTGTACGACCTCGGCGCCTTCCCGCTCCAACTCGTGCGCTTTCTCCAGGATTTCCATAACGTAGAATGGAGGGAGGCGAGAGGACCTGTCCGATATCAAATTAGTAGCACCCCGCTCCATAGATACGCTGGCATTCGAACGCCGCTGCATCCACACCGGCTGCGTTCCGCTCCCTCGACGTACTCCAGGAGTACGTATAGGTACCCCGTTCCATAAATACGCTGGCATTCGAACGCCGCTGCATCCACTCCGGCTGCGTTCCGCTCCCTCGGCGTACTACAGGAGTACGCCTCAGTCACGCGCCTTGCCGGAGCGGCGCTTCGACGCTCTCGGTGCGCGACCATATCTATGGAACGGGGCACTAGCACCTCCAGAGGGGGGAGTAGTAATCACCAGTATTTTCGAGTTTAGTCTATCAGAGAGCGCAGCGACGGCAAAAGTGGGAGCGAAATCGTAGCCGCGTCTGAGCACGCTTTTCGCAGGGCACTTGCGGATTCAACGATTGCTCAATATAATCACCATATTTTACTGTTGAATTAAGATGACTACTGGAAGAGGGAGGATTTAATGGCTAACTGGATACCTTACGCGGTGGCGGGGGCTTCAGCATTCGGCCTTGCGGTCGCGGGGCTGTTCGCTTACCTGGTGTTGAAAACTGACCCCGGCAACGAGCGCATGAAGGAGATATCCAAGGCGATACAGGAGGGGGCCCTCGCCTTCATGTACCGCGAGTACCGTTACGTCGGGCTATTCATGATACTGATGATCTTACTGGTGACCATCGTCCTCAGGGACCAGAACGGCTGGATGATAGCGATATGCTACGTCATCGGGGCCCTGCTATCACTGTCAGCCGGCTACGTGGGGCTTTCCATTGCCACTCGCGCCAACAGCAGGACGACGGAGGCGGCGCGCACCGGTGTGGGCGCCGCTCTCAAGATCGCGTTTCGCAGCGGCGCGGTGATGGGCCTGACCGTCGCCGGTCTGGGCCTGCTGGGCCTGACCGCGTGCTACATAGTGCTGGAGGTCGTATTCGGGCTCTACAACTCGGTCAATATCATGCTCGGTTTCACGCTGGGGGCGAGCAGCGTGGCCCTCTTCGCCCGCGTGGGTGGCGGGATCTTCACCAAGGCAGCGGATGTGGGGGCCGACCTGGTGGGGAAGGTTGAGGCGGGCATCCCGGAGGATGACCCCCGGAACCCCGCTGTGATCGCCGATAACGTGGGTGACAACGTTGGGGACGTGGCCGGGATGGGAGCGGACCTGTACGAGTCGTACGTGGCGGCGATAATCGCTCCCATGGCGATCGCGGCCTCGGGGCTGGTGTATCAGCAGCTCGGGTCAATGGCGATGATACTGCCCCTGGCGATTGCCGGCGCGGGGATACTTTGCTCAATAGTGGGTACGTTCCTGGTGAGGACCAAGAAAGAGGAGCACACCCAGCGCGCCCTGACCGGGGCCACATACGTCACCGCATTGATGGTGGTCGTCGTGTCATTTTTCCTTGTCTGGTGGATCCTGGGCTGGGGTTATGTCGGCTTCGTATGGTCGATCGGGATGGGAATAGTGGCCGGGATGACGATTGGCCTGGTGAGCGAGTACTTCACCTCGGACCGTTTCGGGCCGGTTAAGGATATAGCGAAGTCGGCGCAGACCGGCGGTGCGACGGTGATAATCAAGGGGCTGGCGGTGGGGATGATGTCCACCGCGGCGCCCATAGTAATGGTGGTTGTCGCGATGGGGGTCGCTTTCGTCACCGGGAACCGCATAATCCCCGGCGGGGGAGGCATCTACGGTATTGGCCTCGCCGCGCTCGGGATGCTCGCCACCACAGGGATGGTGGTCGCGGTGGACGCCTACGGGCCGGTGGCAGACAACGCCGGAGGCATTGCCGAGATGGCGAAGCTGGACCCCGAGGTCAGGGAGATAACCGACGGGCTGGATGCAGTGGGTAACACCACCGCCGCTATCGGCAAGGGGTTCGCCATTGGCTCGGCCGCGCTGGCGGCGTTGGCGCTCTTTGCCGCCTACGCCCAGGTAACCGGCCTGACCCAGATAAATATCGTAGGCGACTATAAGTTCGTGGCGGGACTGCTCCTGGGAGCGGTGCTGCCGTTCATCTTCAGCGCGTTGACCATGAACGCGGTGGGGCGCGCCGCGATGGCGGTGGTGGAGGAGGTGCGCCGGCAGTTCCGGGAGGTGCCGGGGCTCAAGGAGGGCGATCCCGACGCGAAGCCCGACTATAACAAGTGTGTCGACATGACCACCAAGACCGCCATCTACGAGATGCTCCTGCCGGGGGCGATGGCGATTGCCGCCCCCCTGCTGATGGGCCTGCTCCTGGGGAAAGAGGCGCTGGCGGGTTTCCTGGCAGGCGCGCTTGCCACGGGCTTCATCCTGGCGGTCATGATGGCTAACTCCGGTGGGGCCTGGGACAACGCCAAGAAGTACATCGAGGGAGGAGCGCTTGGCGGAAAAGGCACTCCCACTCACGCGGCCTCGGTTATCGGCGATACGGTGGGAGACCCGTTCAAGGACACCGCCGGGCCCTCGATGAACATCCTCATAAAGGTAATGACGATAGTTTCACTGCTTTTCGTCCCGCTTTTCGTCAAGTAATCCCCGGGCGGAGCTTCCCGGGGGACCGCATGCCGGGAGGTGGACAATTGACCGATTCTCCCGCTATCTTGTAGACTCTTTTGCCATGAAGCTGATAGTAACCGAGAAAAACCAGACAGCCAGGCGCATCGCCGATATCCTCTCCGGTGGCAAGGCGAAACGTGAGGGCGGGCCCAAGAGCACCCTCTACACCTTCAACGAGAACGGAGAGGATGTTAAGTGCATAGGCATGCGCGGGCACATCCTGGAGGTCGATTTCCCCGAGGAGTACCAGAAGTGGCGGCAGGTGGAAGTAGGGGAACTACTCGATGCGAAGATCGTGAAGATCCCGATCGACAAGGCCCTCGTAACCACCTTGAAGAAGGTGGCCCGCAAAGCCGATAGCGTGGTGATAGCCACCGACTACGACCGGGAGGGTGAGCTGATAGGGTTCGATATCATGAAACTCATAAAGGAAGTCAACCCCGGGGTCACTTTCAGCAGGGCCCTTTTCTCCGCTTTGACCGAAACCCAGATAGAGGAGGCGTTCGCAAACACCGGATGCCTCCAGGAGAACCTGGCGCGGGCAGGAGAGACCAGGCAGGACATAGACCTTATCTGGGGCGCCGTGCTTACCAGGTTCATCTCTCTGGCTACCAAAAGGGGTGGGAAGAAGTTCCTGTCGGCGGGTCGGGTACAGAGCCCGACGCTGACCCTGCTGGTTAACCGGGAGCAGGAAATAAAGGCGTTCGTGCCGGAGGACTTCTGGGTTGTCAGCGCGGTGTGTGAACGCGACGGTGATCGGTTCACGGCCCGACACAAGACCGAGCGGTTCACCAGGGAAGAAGATGCCCGGTCGGCATTCGATCATATCGCCGAAGAGGGGAAGGTCACCTCGGTCAAGACCAGGGAGAGGAAGGTGAAGCCCCCGGCGCCGTTTAACACCACCTCGTTCCTGGCGGCGGCGTCAACTCTCAAGATAACGCCGGCCCAGGCGATGAGAATTGCCGAAGGCCTGTATACAAAGGGTATTATCAGCTACCCAAGGGTGGATAACACGGTGTACCCGGAGTCGCTGGACCTGCGCGAGGTCCTGCGGTCTTTCAGTGGCGCCGACGTGGTTGGATCGCTGGCAGGCGAACTGCTGAAGAAGAAAAGCCTGTCGCCCACCCGGGGCAAGAAACGCGCCACCGACCACCCTCCCATATACCCGACCAGGGCGGCGACAAAGGGAAAGCTCAAGGGGCCCGAGTGGAGGATCTACGAACTGGTGGCGCGCCGCTTCATGGCCACGCTCTCAGAGCCCGCCCTGGCCCGGTCAACCGTGGTTGATCTCGACATCGGGGGCGAGCCGTTTATCGCCCGCGGGGACGTAATCCTGGATGAGGGGTTCCTGCGTTTCTACCCGTACTCCCGCAAGAAGGACGATGAACTGCCGGGGCTGGGTGAAGGCGACATGGTCCGGGTGGCCGACAGGGAGATCGAAGGAAAGCAGACACAGCCGCCGGCACGGTACACTCAGAGCAAGCTGATAATGAAGATGGAGGAACTGAGTCTGGGGACCAAGTCGACCCGGCATAACATAATCCAGGGCCTGGCCGACCGCGAGTATGCGTCCGGCAACCCGTTGAAACCCAGCGACACCGGCATCGCGGTCGCCAGTACGCTCGAGCGGCATGCGACCCTGGTTACCACCCCGGAGATGACGGCTCAGCTGGAACAGGACATGGACTCCATCGTCGAGGGCCGGCAGTCGTTGGAAGGCGTGGTCGATACGTCACGGGAGATCCTGAAAGGTATCCTGGAGACCATGGAGGAGAGCAAGGAGGAGATCTCCAGGGAGATCAGGGAAGGCATGAGGGGAGCCGTCCTGGGCGCCTGCCCCGATTGCGGCAAGGACATGATACTGAGGAAGGCCTCAAGGTCCGGTAACCGGTTTGCCGGGTGCAGCGGCTTCCCCGATTGCAAGCGTACGCTGCAGCTGCCCCAGAGAGGCGAGATAACGGCATTAGGTGAGAGCTGCCCCGAGTGCGGGAACCCGCGCATCAGGCTGGAGCTGGAGGGGGGCAAGCGGTTCGAGTTCTGCCTTAACCCGGAGTGCCCCACCTGGCCTTCGGTCACCGGCGAGGCAATGGCAAAGATCCTGGGGGAGCTTCAGGGTCCCACCGTCCTGGGCGCCTGCCCCGATTGCGGCAAGGACATGATACTGAGGAAGGCCTCAAGGTCCGGTAACCGGTTTGCCGGGTGCAGCGGCTTCCCCGGTTGCAAGCGTACGCTGCAGCTGCCCCAGAGAGGCGAGATAACGGCATTAGGTGAGAGCTGTCCCGAGTGCGGGAACCCGCGCATCAGGCTGGAGCTGGAGGGGGGCAAGCGGTTCGAGTTCTGCCTTAACCCAGAGTGCCCCACCTGGCCTTCGGTCACCGGCGAGGCAATGGCAAAGATCCTGGAGGAGCTTCAGGGTCCCACCGTCCTGGGCGCCTGCCTCGATTGCGGCGGCAAGATACGGGTCAGGAAGGGAAAGAAGTCCGGTAACCGGTTTGCCGGGTGCGACGGCTATCCCAAGTGCAGGGTTTCATATCGGCTTCCGCAAGAAGGAGAGATCAAGCAATCCGGGGAAAGCTGTGATGAGTGCGGAGCCCCGATCATTCTGCTGGATCAGAAGGGGCGCAAGCCTCGGAAGATGTGCATTAACCGGGAATGTGAAACCAACTCCGAATGAGAGCCGGGTACCGGGGAGGAGGAGGGGTCGCGTTCCAGCTAATAATGAGGACGGCATGGACAAGGTAACTATATTCGGCGCGGGCCACGTAGGCGCCACCACCGCTTTCTATCTTGCTCTTTCATCGAGCGTGGAGGTGGCGCTGGTCGATGTGGAGGAGGGCAGGGCCCGCGGGCTGGCGCTGGACATCGAGCAGTCTCTTCAGTATACGGATTCGTGCTCCCGCCTGGAGGGTGGGGCAGACCCGGGGGCGGTAGCTGATTCCGACATGGTGATAATCACCGCGGGCCATCCCCGCCTGCCAGGCATGTCCCGGTCCGACCTGACATCCCGGAACGCGCCGATCGTGACGTCTATCGCCAGGGAAACCGCGCGGTCCGCGCCTGGCGCCGTGGTAGTGGTGGTGACCAACCCGGTTGACGAGATGACCTATCTCGCCTGGAAGGCGGGTTCCTTTCCCGAGCGCAAGATAATGGGGATGGCGGGAGTCCTGGACACGTCACGTTTCTTCTGCTTCCTGAACCGGATAGCGTCTCGCCCCGCGAGCGATGTCGAGGCCATGGTGCTGGGGACGCACGGGGACGACATGGTGCCGCTGGTGGACTGGTCAAGATCGGGGGGCGAGTCGCTCAGCGAGTCGGTTGAGCCCGACACGCTGGCTGAAGTGGTGGAGCGCACCCGCGGCGGCGGCGCCGAGATCGTGAGTCACCTGAAGAGCGGAAGCGCATACTTCGCCCCGGCGGTTTCCGTAGGGGTCATGGCGATGGCAATCCTTACCGACACCGGGGACGTGCTGCCGGTTTCGGCGTTTCTGGGCGGAGAGTACGGGATAAGCGGGCTGTTCCTGGGTGTTCCGGCGCGGTTGGGCCGGGGCGGAGTCGCCGAGGTCGTTGAGTTTTCTCTATCCGATGGGGAGCGCCGGATGCTGGGGCGCGCGGCGGAAGGCGTCAGGAAGAGGGTTTCTGACCTCCCGGATGGTCTATTCTGATGAGAGTGCTTTCCGCCCGCAGGCTCGGCCACATGGTCGAATCGCTGTGCGAGGAGGTGTCTACCGAACTCCCCCCGGATGTCGTGGAGGCCCTTTCACTTTACCGCGTCAGCGAGGAATCCCCCACCGGGCGTAGCGTGATAGACATGATACTGGAGAACGCCGATGAGGCGCGAAGGCTCGGAGTTCCGCTGTGCCAGGACACCGGGGTGTTCACGGTTTACCTAACGCTTGGCACCGGCACCGCCCTGGACGGGGAGTTCGCGGCCGAGGCGTCCGCGGCGCTGGCCAGGGCCACAAAGCGTTGTTCGCTCCGCCCCTCGGTGGTGGAGGATCCCGCCCGCGGGCGGGAGAATACCGGTGACAACACGCCCCCACTCCTGGAAGTGTGCGTCTCAGGTGGTGACGAAACCACGCTGGGGGTACTGGCCAAGGGAGGGGGATGCGAGATGGCATCGGGCATGGTGATGCTGCCTCCCGGGGCCGGCTGGCGTGGAGTACTTGAGTTTATTCTCGAGGCGGTAGAGGAAAAAGGGGCCGGGGCCTGCCCGCCCCTGGTGCTGGGGGTAGGCATAGGCGGGAGCTTTGACGTGGCCCCGAAACTGGCGAAGAGGGCACTGCTCACTCCCCTGGACGAGAAGAACCCCGACCCGGTGGTATCGGGCCACGAGGAGGAGTTGGTCGAGGCGGTAAACCGGATGGGCATTGGGCCGGGCGCGCTCGGCGGCACCGTCACCTGCATCGGAGCGAGGATACTCGAGGCCCCGTGCCACATGGCCACGCTGCCGGTGGCGCTCTCCGTTAACTGTCACTCGCTACGGCGCAAGGTAATTACCATATAGGGGCTGCTCACCGTGGATGAAGAAGCAAACGATACATCGCGGGCAGGTGAGACAGGAGGGGATGGGGAGAATCCCAGCGCCGGGGTGGCGCTGGAGATAACCGGGTTCCGCAAGGTGCTGGGCAACCGGGGCTTCCGCGCCCTGTGGATCGGGCAGGGAATTTCGGGCATCGGTGACTGGGTCATCGTGGGGGTGCTCCTCGACGCCGTCAACCGCCTGGGCGGGTCGAGTGGTCTTTTCTGGATGATGTTCTTCCGGTTTCTGCCCGCGTTCCTCTTCGGACTTGTCGCCGGGGTCGTGGTGGACCGGCTGGAGCGCAAGACCATTATGATCTTCAGCGAGATCGCCCGGGCGGTGCTGGTGATCTTCCTCGCGTTCTCAAACTCACTGGCGATGATCTGCGGGCTGGTGTTTGGAATAGAGTGCTTCACATTGCTGTTCGGCCCCGCCAGGGACGCCTCCATCCCCGACCTGGTCAAACCAAAGGACGTGATGACCGCAAACTCCCTGATGTCCACCAGCACCTACCTCACCATGGCGCTGGGCACGATGATAGCCACCGTGATACTCGGTTTCGCGGCCCTGATATACAGGTACTTTCCGTTTGTCTCCAACATGACGGAGATGGCGCAGTTCCAGCACCGGTTCGCGTTCATCGTTGACGCGCTGACGTTCCTCGCCTCCGCGATGTTGATATTCACCATCGCTTTCCCCCGGCGGTGGGAGAAGAGGCCCGAGATCTCTTCATCGCACATATGGGCAGACCTGAAAGAAGGCCTGCGTTATATGTGGGAGAACCAACTCACGCGCTCCATCCTGGGGGTAATGGTAATCGGCTTCATAGGCGGCGGCTCCCTTTACATACTGGGCGCGCCGTTCGCCGAGCAGGTCATGGGTGCGGTCGGGGAGCAGTTCACGCTGATACTTACCGTCCTCCTCTGCGGGGTCGTGGTCGGGGCGGCAGTGGCCCCCTGGGCGGGAAAGAGGTTTCCAGTTGAGAAGTGGTTCGGCCGCGCGGTGGTCGGCTTCGGGGTGGCGATGGTAGCTTTCGCGCTGGTGGATTTTTACCCGCTCTCCCTGCTGGTGATCGCCACCGGCGGCGTGTTCCTGGGCTACCTGATAGTGACCGCCTACACCATGCTGCATAAGAACCTCGCACCCGAGGTGCGGGGCAGGGTGTTCGCCGCGCTGCAGACGATAATGCGCACCTGCATGCTGGTGTCGATGGGGGTATTCGCGCTGCTGGCATGGCTTCTTGAGAAGTGGATTCCGTGGACCGCGGACAACCCTGTATACAAAAGCGTGGACCTGGGGATAATGACCAAGAGCGTCTACCCCGCGATGCTCGCTCTGATGGTGGGGGGAGCACTGGTGATTATCGGCGGTGTATTCTCAATAAGGTCGCTCCATAGATACTTTAACTCCGGCTACGGAGAAGGGGGTGAGGTGGTTGAAGAGGCTAACGCTGCCACCTGAGCCGGGAGCGCTCGAGGGCCTTGTCGCCGGGGATGAGGTCCTGCTCACCGGCGACGTGCTGACGCTTCGCGACGCGGCACTGGCCAGGATGGAGGCGCTGGCCGCCGCCGGCGACGAGCCTCCGTTCGACCTCGCCGGGCAACTGGTCTTCTACGCCGCCCCTACCCCTCCGGGCGCGGGGAGGCCGTGCGCCGCGATAGGCCCCACAACGTCGGCGCGCATGGACCGGTTCCTGCCGCTTCTCCTGGACAGCGGCGTTGTCGCGGTCCTGGGGAAGGGACCCCTTGGGGAGGAGGCCGGGGCGAAGCACCGGGAGCACGGCGCAATCTACTTCACCGTGGTGGGGGGGGTCGCCGCTCTACTTGGCTCCCGGGTGGATGGCATCGAGATGGTCGCCTGGGAGGACCTGGGGCCGGAGGCGGTGCGCAGGGTCTCTCTGAACGACTTCCCGGCGGTGGTGGCCATCGACTCCGCCGGGCGCGATCACCTCGCCGCGCAACGCGCGCTGTACCGGCGCGACAAGTAATGTCCCGTCTCATAAGTACAATGGCATTCGAACGCCGCTGCATCCGCTCCTGCTGCGTTCCGCTCCCTGCGACGTACTCAGGGAGTACGCCTTGGTCGCGCGCCTTGCCGGCGCGGCGCACCGACGCTCTCGGTGCGTCACCGTACTTATGAGACGGAACAGTAGTAAAATAAGGGTTGGCAGGGGTCGCGACCTTCAGAAGTATCAGGTTACGGGAGGAGCAATGATGAAAAAAGACGCCGAATCGCTTTCAGGTGCCGAGGAGTTCGAGGAAAAAAAGGGAAAGTTCATCACGTTCGAGGGAACCGAGGGATGTGGCAAGACCACGCAGGCCGAGATGATCGCCGAGCACCTGCGCCTGGAGGGCCGGGAAGTGGTGATGGTGCGAGAGCCCGGCGGGACGGCCGTGGGGGAGAAGATACGGGAGATACTGTTAGACACCCGCCTGGGCGACATCGCTCCCATTACCGAGGCGCTGCTGTTCGCGGCGGACCGGGCGCAGCAGATCAGGGATGTCGTGCGCCCCGCGCTCCAGGCGAAAAAAATAGTTGTTGCCGACCGTTACGTTGACAGCTCACTGGCGTATCAGGGCGTGGGAAGAGGTTGCGGCCTGGAGGCGGTAAAGAACCTCAACGAATGGGCTACCGGTGAACTCGAGCCGGATCTCACCATTATGCTGGACCTGCCCCTGGAGGAGGGGCTGAAAAGGGCCGGTGAACTCGAGCGGGATCGAATCGAGCTGGAATCACTGGAGTTTCACCGTAACGTCCGGAATGCCTACGACATGCTGGAGAGGATTCATCCCCGGTTTGTGCTGGTAGACGCGCGGGGGAACCCCGGGGCGGTCCACAAGCGGGTACTCTTGGAGGTCAATAGAGTTATGCAGGAGAGTTAGTAGTGCCTCGTTCCATGGATACGGTTAAGCACAGAGAGCGTCGAAGCGCCGCTCCGGCAAGGCGCGGGACCGAGACGTACTTCTGTAGTACTTCGAGGGAGCGGAACGCAGCCGGTGTGGATGCAGCGGCGTTCGAATGCCAGCGTATCTATGGAGCGGGGTACTGAATCATGCTCTTCGACGAGGTGGTGGGCCACCGGGCGGCCAAGTCGAGCCTTCAGAGAGCGGTCGAGCAGGGGAACATCAACCACGCTTACCTATTTACCGGACCATCCGCGGTGGGGAAGTTCATAGTGGCCCGCGCATTTGCCGCCGCCTTGCTGTGTCCCGACAACGGTTGTGGTGAGTGCAACATCTGCAGGAGGGTTATCACCGAAAAGCATCCTGACGTGACCGTGGTGAGGCCCGCGGGGAAGAACATTCCGGTGGAGAAAATACGCGAGATACGGCTGGACGCGTTCCGCAAGCCTATCGAGTCCGACATTAAGGTGTTTATCATCAAGAACGCGGAGAGGATGTGGGAGGAGGGCGCCTCGACGCTGCTGAAGGTGCTCGAGGAGCCGCCTGGCAACATCGTTTTCATACTGGTGACCGCGAACCCCGGGGCGCTGCTTCCCACTATTCTCTCGCGCTGCCAGGAGATACGGTTCACGCGCATCCCCCCGGACGAACTGAAGGAGCATCTTCTCTCCACCAGGGACATTTCCCCCGACAGGGCGGACCTGGTGGTGCGGCTGACCGGCGGTGTGCTGGGGAGGGCGCTGGACTGGTGTGACGAACCGTGGCGCCTGGCCAGGCGGGACAACGTGATAAGGGCGACACGGGCCCTGCGAAGGGCGGACATCAACCAGATACTGGAGATGGCGGCCGAGCTGTTCAGGGATGTGCGTGCGCCGGTGGACGAACTGGTGTCACGCTACAAGGAGAAAAAGGACGGCTTGGCCGACGGTTCCCTCGATAACGGAACGGTGAAGTCACTGAGCAAGAACCTGGACGAGGAGTGCCGGCGTGAGCAGGTGAAGGAGGAGATACGGGGCGTCAAGGAGGTCCTGTCAACGATCTCCTGGTGGTATCGTGATATTCTAATATGGGGGGAAGGTGGCGATGCCGCGCTCCTGATAAACAGGGACATGGAGGATGAGATAGCCTCCGAGTCGGGATTCCTAGGCGAGTGGGATCTGCTGGAGTGCATGGACATGATTGGAGAGAGCATGAGGGCCGCGGAACAGAACGTTCCGGCGCAACTGAATATTGAGAGCACCATGCTGGGCATAAAGGGAGTGCTCTATGCCTAAGGTGGTGCGGGTATCTTTTCAACCCGGCGGGAAAGCGCATCTGTACGACCCCGAGGGGCTTACCCTGGTGCCCGGGGACGAGGTCATAGTGCCGGTGGCCAGGGGTGTCGGCTACGGCCGGGTGGTGTCGCCTATAAGGGAGGTCTACTCCGAAGAGATGGGTGAGACACTCAAGAAGATCATGCGCAGGGCGACTCCCAGCGACAGGGAGCGCCAGCGGAAGAACGTTTATCGGAAGGAGGAAGCCTACCGGGCCGCGCGCGGGTTGATCAAGAAGCACGGCCTTCTTATGAAGGTGGTGAACGTAGAGTATGTGTTCGACGGGAGCAGCATCGTCTTCTACTTCACCGCGGAAGGGCGGGTTGACTTCCGGGAACTGGTCAAGGACCTCGCGTCCCAGCTCAAGGCACGCATAGAGCTCCGCCAGGTCGGTGTCCGCGACGAGGCGAAGATGGTCGGGGGTCTCGGCCCGTGCGGGAGGGACCTCTGTTGCAGTCTGTTCCTGTTGGATTTCGATCCCGTTTCCATCAAGATGGCCAAGGAGCAGGACCTCCCCCTGAACCCGTCCAAGATCAGCGGTATTTGCGGCCGGCTGATGTGCTGCCTTAAGTACGAGGTCGAGGCCTACCGGGATTTCAACTCACGCGCCCCGTCAATCGGAAGCCATGTTGAAACCGAACAGGGAAAGGGCAGGGTGCTTGGATACCAGGTTCCGCGGGGGATGGTGGCCGTGGAACTGGAAGCGGGCCGCAGGATCGAGGTGCCCATCAAGGAATTGGCGTCGCGCAAGGAACAACGCGTGAAGAAGGGTCGCAGGAGGAAGCCGTCGGGCAGGGACGGCGGCGAGAACGATTGAATGCCGGTCCACCCTTCGTGCTAATATTATCTGCCGCCTGGGTGCTGGCCTGTGACGGCGGTTTTATGTTTACGGTGAGAGAGGTACGGAGAGTTGCTTGAGATAAGGGTGCATGGGCTGGGGGGGCAGGGTGCCGTAACCCTCGTTACCTGGGTTGCCAGGGCGGGGTACGCGCAGGGCTTGCACGTGCAGGCGTCCTACTTTTTCGCCGCTGAGCGCCGCGGCTCACCGGTCAAGGCTTTCCTTCGAATCAGCGAAGAGGCGATATTCGTGCGCAGCCAGGTCTACAGCCCGGACCTCCTGCTGGTGATGAACCGCGACCAGGTTCCCGTCGCCCTGGAGGAGGGGATATCGCCGGATGGCCGATTCCTGATCAACGGGGGAGAGGAACTCGCCCACCGGTTGGCGTCGGAGTACGGCCGGGACGTCTACAGCGTAGACGCGACCGGCATCGCCATCGACCTGGGCCTGGAGATAGACGGCATGCCGATGGTCAACCTGCCGCTGTTCGGGGCGGTGGCCAGACAGTCAGGGGCCGCTTCATTAGAGGTGGCGATGGAGGTCATATCGCCCATCGCGGACAAGACCGGGAGACCTGAGGCGTACAGGAGCGCGGTAACGCGCGGGTTTGAGGAGGTCACGCGGGCAACCCCGACTTGAGGGGCGCCTATAAAAGTCGCCCTCCGGCGTTAGAGGGAAGTGACTTGATTGGATAAAAACGAAAAAAAAGTCGGCTATATGACATCGATGTCGAAGCCGGGAAAAGGGTGCGCCGGTGACACCGGCGAGTGGCGTGTCTTCAAGCCCGTCAAGGACGAGGAGAAGTGCAACCACTGCCTGCTTTGCTGGATCTTCTGCCCTGAGGCGACGATAACCAAAGATATAGAGATCGACTATCAGTACTGCAAGGGGTGTGGTATCTGCGCGGTGGAATGCCCCACAGGGGCGATTACGATGGTCAAGGAGGAGAAGCAGTGAGGGTCCTCGAGACCGGGAACCATTTCGTGGCGCTGGCGGTGAGATCGGCGGGAGTGGAGGTGGTCCCGGCTTACCCTATAACTCCACAGACACAGGTCATCGAGAAGATCGCGGACCTCATAGCTGAAGGCGAGATGGAAGCCGAGTACATACCGGTGGAGTCGGAGCACAGCGCCTGCGCGGCGCTGATATCCGCGTCTCTCACCGGGGTGAGGGCTTTCTCGGCCACCGCCTCTCACGGACTGGTATACATGCACGAGATGCTCCACTACGCGGCCGGCATTCGCGTCCCGGTGGTCATGGCCAACATCAACCGCGCCCTGGGCCCGGGCTGGAACATCTGGTGCGACCACCAGGATGCCATAAGCCAGCGGGACACCGGATGGCTCCAGGTTTTCGTTTCCAGTCACCAGGAGATCGTCGACACGGTCATACAGGCTTTCCTGGTGACTGAAAACCGGGACGTGCTTCTTCCGATGATGGTGAACCTTGACGCGTTCGTGCTGTCACATACGTATATGGACGCGGAGGTTCCTTCCCCGGAGGAGGTTAAACGTTACCTGCCACCGTACAGGCCAAGGTGGAGACTCGACACCCGCCTGCCGGTTACACACGGCTCGGTTGTCTACCCGGTGGATTTCAGTGAGACCCGGGAGTCGATGAAGGAGGGCCAGGAAAACGCGAGAGAGATTATTAGAGAGGCGGCAAAGGGGTACGAGGAGATGTTCGGGCGGTGGCACGGAGACCTGGTCGAGGAGTACCGTGTGGAGGACGCCCGTCACCTGATACTGGCGATGGGGAGCGCCGCCGCCGAGTGCAGGGTCGCGGTCGATTCCCTGAGGGAGGAGGGCCACAGCGTGGGGTTGCTGCGGGTGCGGTTCTTCCGACCGTTCCCGGTTGAGGAGATAAGGCGGCTGTGCCAGGACAGGGATGACCTCCTGGTGATGGACCGTAACTACTCCTACGGTCTTTCCGGAGCGCTCTACAGCGAGGTGAAAGGCGTCCTGTACGGACGGACGAACATCCCGGTGAGGAACCTGATAATGGGGCTCGGCGGCCGTGACGTGACACACCAGCTCATAGAGCGGATGGCGGTGAAGGCGTGGAAAGGCGAGTTAGACGATATCACCTGGGCCGATTCCCACTCCACCAAGTCGCATGAGATAACAAAGGAGATGCTGGGCAGGTTCGAGGAGATGCTGGACTGACCCCCCGACTTGAGGGGCGACTCCGCTCCTTCCCCCCTCTGAGGGGAAGGCCGGGATGGGGGGGTTCCTGTCGCCCTCCGAGGTGCAAGCGGACTTTAGTCCGCATCCGGGGTTGAAACTGGCTTTCAGCCCACAGGGCCGGTAGAGAAAAGGAGATCGATAGAGCATGGTCAGCTTCAAGAGTCTGCCGGAGGAGGAACTGTTTCTGGCCGGTAGCACCGCCTGCCAGGGTTGTCCGGCCAGCCTCGCCTTGCGCATCGCGTTCAAGGCGCTTGGCTCCAACACCATACTGCTGGTGGTCGCGTCGTGCACGTCCGTCCTTCAGGGCTCCTACCCACATTCCGCAATCAACCTCCCTCTCATGAACGCCGCGTTCGCCACCGGGGGGGCCACCGCCTCCGGAGTCGTCGCCGGGATCAAGGCGCTGGTCAAGAGGGGTGAACTGGAGGAGGAGCCGACAGTGCTGATGTGGGCGGGCGACGGGGGTACTTACGACATCGGCATACAGGCCCTCTCGGGCGCCGCCGAGCGGGAGACGGATTTTATCTACGTTTGCTACAACAACGAGATGTACTCCAACACCGGTACCCAGAGGAGCGGCGCGACGCCCATCGGGGCCTGGACCACGACAACTCCCGGGGGGAAGGTCCAGCACCGCAAGGATATCGCCCAGATAATGATAGCCCACAGGATACCTTACGTGGCCACCGCGTCACTGGCCTACCCGCTCGACTTCTATCAGAAGATGCTGAAGGCCAGGGAGATAAGGGGGACGAAGTACATTGAACTTCTGGCGCCTTGCCCGCCGGGGTGGAAGTTCCCCTCCAGCAAGATGATAGAGGTCAGCCGCATGGCGGTGCAGTGCGGGATGTGGCTGCTCTACGAGCACGAGGACGGGGAGAACCGGTTTACCGGTGCCACCAAGCGGATGATCGAGGGGAAGGTAAAGAAGAAGCCGGTAGTAGATTACCTGGAGGTGCAGGGCAGGTTCAAGCAGGTGCTTGCCAGCCCCGAGGGCAAGGAGGCGGAGAGGATGCTCGAGGAGGACGTTTCCGAGTCCATCCGCAGGTTGCATGGCTGGGTCCCGGAGTACATTTAGGCTCGAAATCAACTCCACCGGTCTACTGGAGGTCCGCCTCCCGGATCATCTCCTCGATGCCCACACGGTCCGGGTGGTCCGGATACACCTCGAGCGCTTTTTCGAGGTACAACGCCGCCTCCCCCTTGTCCCCCTGGTAGTACAGGGTGAACCCGAGGTTCACCAGCGGCATCATGTTATTGGGATCGAGCTCTATCGCCTTCTCGAACGCCTCTATCTCTTCCTGCCTGTACCTGGAACTCCCGGTACCGTGGTAGAGGAACCTGTAGGCCATCCCCAGGAGGTTGTAACCGGCGGACGATGAGGGCTCTTTCTCCAGGCCCGCCTGGTAGCAGTCGATCGCCTTCTCGTACTCGCCTTCCGCGAACGCCTGCTCGCCTTTCTTGAACAGGTCGCCGGCCGTCTCGCTTTCCCTGAGCGTGAAGAACAACAGCGCGAGGCCGATTGTCACCAGCAGTGAAACGATCACCGCGAGGGCGATATATATGCGTCTCCCGCCCCCTCTGTTCTTGCCGGACCTCCTGGCGCTATCGCGATTTGCCTCCCCGGAGCGCGACCTCTTCAGTGCCTCCAGGAGGCGTTCCCCCTCCCGGGGGCTGATCCTGCCCTCGGACACCATCCGTCTGATCTGTTCCTCTCTCATCGTGAACTCAACCTTTCCTGATCAGGCTTCTTCCAGGAGGCGTGCCGCCACCTCAGGAGGTATATCCCCTCGCTCGACGTTGTCGAGAAGCTCCTCCCTCTTCCGCTGATCGGCCTCGGCCAATGTCTCCAGTGAGGCGATGATACGGTCAAGCCTGTTTCTCACGGTGGGGTATGAAATCCCCAGCGTGGAGGCGACGTTCTTGAGGTTCCCCGAAAGGGAGACGAAGATCTCGATGAACTTTTGCTCATCGCGGGTCAACCTCGCAAGGAGGGGGAAGGTGAAGTTGCCCTCCAGCGCGCAGCCGCACCTGTGGCAGGCGACCCTTTCGATGGTGAGCTCCCCCTCGCATACCTGGCATTGGACCGGGACCGGTATCTCCATATCTATCACTCCTTGAGGGCAGAATATCTTAATAGTTGAGGTAATGCAATAGAACACTAAAATATATTGAGTAATGGGGTGATATAATTTGATATTATTACGGGTTCGTACCTGCCCCGGGGTCTGCTTCCGGGCGGCACGACGCACACGAGCCGGAGCGCGGAGTTACATTCGGTGGTAGAATTGGCAGGAGGGCGGAAGCCCCTCTGTGGGCCGCCACCCGTTATTGACGCGAAGCCGGTGTAGCTCAGTTTGGTAGAGCGGCTCACTCGTAATGAGCAGGTCCGGGGTTCGAATCCCCGCGCCGGCTCCAGCATTAACCGCATAAACACGCGGTTTGTTGGGGGTTCGGGTCCTGGGACCGGAAGCGGAGAGGCGAATCTTCTACCTATCTTCTACCTGTTTTTCCAGAAGTAGCCCCTCAGACGGCATCTCACGGCCCCTGTCGGGGAACGGGATCACCTTCTCCGAACAGATAAGGGAGTCAAACCTTGCCCCGAATCCTTCCGCAACATCGGGGAGAAGGTGGCCGTAGGTGTCCATAGTGGTCTTGAGGGACGCGTGGCCCATCTGTTTCTGTATGAACTTGATATTCTCCCCAAGGGATATCATCAGGGCGGCGTAGGTATGGCGGAGATCGTGGAACCTTATACGGCGTAGGCCGGCCCGCTCCAGGGCGGGGAGGAACTCGCGCCTCACCATGTTGGAAGCGTTGACCGGCTTGCCGCTTCCGTTCTGGAATACTATCTCGTCAGGCCCACCGCCCCGGTGCTTCTTGTGGTCAGAGAGGACGCTTACAAGCTGGGGGGATATCACTATGGCCCGCTTTGCGTTTTTCGTTTTCGGCTCACCGAACCCGTAACGGGGATGGTATGCACGGCGGATGAAGATGGTGCTACGGGTGAAGTCAATATCGCACCATCTCAGGGCGAGTATCTCCCCCTGCCTGGCCCCGGCGAAAACGGCGGTGGCAAACAGGGGATAGTAGTCGGGGGACGCTTCATCCAGGAACCGCCGGACCTCCCGGGGGGTGAGGTAGTCCATTTCTTTCTGTGGACCTCTCGGGCTTTCAGCGAAGCGGGCGGGGTTTTCCTTGAGGTATTCCCATATCTCCGCGCGCTTGAACATTGATTTGAGGATAGCGACCATCTTTCTAACGCTGTGGGGGGATAACCCCTGTTGCATCCTGGAGGTTATGAATTCCTGGACCTGGCCGGCGGTTATGTCCCGCAGTTGCATCTTGCCGAAGAACGGCAGGAAGTGATTCCGGATGATCTGGGAGTAAGCGTCACACGTCCGGGGCTTCACCTTCAAGGCGGCGTAGTTTTCGATCCACCTGGCCGAGTATTCCTCGAATGAGATATCCTTCGGCTTGCCGTAGGTACCGGCGGCGATATCGGCCTCCATGCGTTGCAGGAGTGTCTCGGCGTCCTTCTTGCGCTTGAACCCCTGCCCCCATTTCTTTTTCCCGTTAACCGCAATGACCGGGTAGTAACGTCTACCGCTCTTCAAGTCCTTGTGCGCGATGTATCCCATTTCTCAATCCCTCCCCTTACTGGCCCGTGGCCCCTTTTTCCGATGCTCGAATACCTCCTGATGCTTTTTCTTGACAACCGCCAGTTCATCTCGCGATCTCGCTTTATTGATCTCATCACGTATCTCTCTGTCTTTGGCGACGGTGATTATTCCAATTGTCTCGCGGGTGTCCAGAAGTGACCTGAGTTTCCGCTTCTGTAGTTGGAGTGGTTCCCTCCGTTTCTTTTCCAACCGTTGCCTGTTGCACTCCTTCCGACATTCAGCACAGCAATAGGTTGACCTGGAATCGTCTGCAAGGAAAAACCTTTGGCAGGTGTCAAAGGCGCATCTCCCTAGTAAGCGGCCTCCGGTTATCTCGTTTGCTAATAGGCCGAACAAGGCATCTCTGAGGGACTTGAACTCATATACGCGGGGGGTGTCAGGGCTATGGGGGTTCAGCTGTTCGCGGAGGTTGTTGTTGATAAACTCCTCGATATCGCGTGTACTCCCACGGTCCAACCAGGAATCAGCGGCGCGCTGTAGGCGGTTGAACTCTCTGTACACAAGCGGCCAGTACTCTAGGTAGCCGTTAAACAGTGGTTCCATTGTAAGCGGCAACTTTTTTTCGTCCTTGATACGTTGAACATGAAACCCGTTCCAATATTCCTCATGCGATATATAGGTTTGTGCATCGAGGAACAGGTTGTGTTCAGCCTCGTTCGGTGTTTTCAACTTAACTATCCATCCCTCTTTCTCCATCACCGTGTTGTTGGTACGCATGGTGAAAAGACCTATAGGACCCCATCTTCTCATGAAGCTAAGACACTCTCTCGGCGGCTTGTCGGTCTCTGTTGCTGGTAACGCAAGAGTAAGATTCAATGCATCCAACAGCGTTTCAGCGGTAGGCCGATACGGCTTGAGTTTGCCACCGAATACAAAGGCCCAACACTGATCGCCTTCTTTCCGGGGGTCAGATTCGAGGGCATCTGCGATCCAGCGGGCCTCAGGCCGAACCGTTTCAAGTTCGCATTTCTTGCAGCTCCACCATTCATTAGCCATAGGGTATGTCTTATACAATGTTCGTCTATACTCCTAATTGCGGGGAACATTTATCCTGTGCTATCTTAAACCTACCAAAACCGTACGTCAAGGCCGTAGGTCAAAGATGAAAGAAGGGATGAACAGAAATGCCGATATCCAAAGAGCTTGTTCTACGCCGAAAGAGGCACTACATCAGCGCAAGGAAGATGGCTATTGAACTCGGCGTGAGCTACGGGTGGCTCCGCCAAATTGAGAAATATTACTCAGGTCCTTCCATCCCCGACTGGGAAAGACGTTATGAGGGAGTGCTCCTCAAACTTGTCTCGGAGAAGGCGGGAAAGGGCGGCGCGAAATGAGCGGTCAGGTTAACCGCCTGGTGACCGCTCAAGAACTCGCGGAACTTCTACGGGTAGAAGTGGCGTGGGTTTGGGCGAAGTCACGTAACGGCGAGTTGCCCCATTACCGCGCCGGCCATTATCTCAGGTATAACGTGAATGAGGTATTGTCCGCCCTCCACCGCAAGGACAACGGTTCCAGTGTATGACGATCTGCTGGAGGGGATAGTTCACGTCAGCGAACCCCTCAAGGAATCTTTCGAACGGATGCTCCGAAACCGCCAGTTGATAAGCGAAAGAGAGAATGACCGTGAAGAATCAGACAAGCGACCGGGTCCCCCCTCACGATCTCGAGGCGGAGGAATCGGTACTAGGCTCTATGATGCACCTGGGAGAGGCGCTTGAAGGCGTTGCCGAGATACTCCAGGCCGAGGACTTCTACAAGGACAAACACAGGCACCTTTACCGTGGCCTTTGTGATCTTGCAGGGGAAAGCAAGCCGGGCGATCTGGTTATGCTGGCGAATCGGCTTAGGGAAAAGGGGACCCTGGACCGCGCCGGGGGGAGTGAGTATCTCGCGTGCGTATCCGGAGATACACCTAGTCCGGGGGCTTGGGAGCACTACGCCGGGATAGTGAAAGGCTTGTCTATCCGCCGGAAGTATATCAACGCCGGGTCCGAGATTATCACGGCGGCCTACGATCTCTCGGATGACTACTACCTATCCGTTATGAGCGACCTGGAGGACAACCACCAACAAGAGCTTGAGGCACCGCAGGGCTTTGATGCGGGGGGGTTGATGAAAATGAGTCTAGGTGAGACACAGTGGACAGTGCCGGGGATTCTACCGGAGGGATTAACCCTTCTCTGCGGCAAGCCAAAACAGGGCAAGAGTTTCCTATCAATCAACATCGGGCTTGCCGTTGCATATGGTGGTAAGGCGTTGGGGGAGGATGTCGAATACGGGGAAGTCCTTGCGCTTTGTCTGGAGGACGGGTGGCGGCGGTTGCAGGGGCGGCTTGCAAGGATGCTTCAAGACGACGCCGCGCCGGATAGCCTTCACTTCTTCATTGACTGGCCCCGGTTAGATGACGGCGGGATTGAACACCTCGAGAATTGGGTTACGCAGCATCCCAACTGCCGATTGATCATCGTTGATACCCTGGCAAAGGTGCGAGAGCGAACGAAAGGCAACGGCCATATATACCTGGATGACTACTCCGCACTTCAACCCTTGAAATCCCTGGCGGACAACCACGGTATAACCGTCCTTGCTGTCCACCACCTGCGTAAATCAGAATCGCTGACTGACCCACTGGATGAAGTGTCCGGGTCAACCGGCCTGACGGGGAGCGCGGACGCAGTGATGATCCTCAAGCGTTCACACGACCGCAGCGATTCTGAATTGATGGTTGTTGGCCGTGATATGGAGGATGTTGAACTGGCGGTAGACTTCGATTCACCTACATTCACTTGGCAGGTGCTCGGTCCGGCTGAGGAGTACCGCCAGGGGGAGACGAGAGCGGCGATTATCGAAGTTGTCCGGGAGTCTGGAGACGTGGGACCGAAGAAAATTGCAACACGACTTGACAAGAATGAATCGACAATTAAAACACATCTGAAGCGCATGGTAGACGCCGGAGTTCTTGAGCGTGATGGACGCGGACACTATTCTGTTCCCGCTGGTTTGGGAAGTGTCTAGTGGGGAGGGGTGTAGTCTTTGTAAACTTTGTAGTCTTTCATACTGGCCGGTTCCCATGAAGTTTACAAAGACTACAAAGACTACAGGGTATTAGATCACACTGACACGGGAGCTACCCTCCATTTTACTCCTTGCCAGTGACAGTCCCCAGGTTCTTTCCCGCTTCCGTCTTGAGCCAATCGTCAATAGCCGCTTTCGGAAACCTCCAGGTCCCCGCAACCTTGAGGCCCGGTATCTCCCCGTCATGGGCCAGGTTGTAGATCGTCCGGACCCCCAGGGAGAGGTAGTCGGCCAGTTGCTCCACGTTCATTATCTCCGGCGTGTTCCCTCGTTCGGTTCCCACTGTTCCCCCTCTCTCTTCCTTAACATCTCCGGCGTTTACACGGCCTCTCCGTGCGTCTCCTGTGATTCTGTAGTTAACTGGCCCAGGAGCTCCACCAGGTCCCCGGCTAGATCCGCCCTAAACCGAATCCCCTTCTTGGTGTAGGTGCAACCGTCCGGTCCTGGTAGAACCTCCCGTATGTCCAGGTAGTTATTGCCCTCCCAGGGGACAACGCTAACCTGTATGTCCGCTGTGTTGCTTTTCTTGAACCGGCCTATAACATCATTCTCTGCTACTGTCCCCTCACTCATTGTTAGCCTCCTTGTCTGTAACCAGGCGGAGTATCCGCCGCTTCCGTTCCCGGTTGCCTTCTATCCTGTTCTTTATCCTGTTCATCAGCTCGAATACCACGTCCCCTACGTCATTATCGGTAAGGTCCGGGTGCCGGAGGAGGACGTCCTCTATCTCGGACATGGAGGAAGGACCCCGGTCCTTGTCCAGGACCCGGTAGCACTCTATGGGCGGGGGAACCCCCGCGCCGGCGGGAATGATACGGCCCCAGGCGTTAACCTCTTCCTCGGAGCCCCTGGAGATAACCCGCCCGTCCTCGAGGTCCCACCATTTTTCTAGCCCATCGTTTGAAACAACGTCCGGCTCCCGGTCCGGGATCAGGGGGTCAACCTCCCCCCCGTCAACCTCGTATTGACAGAACCAGGCGTTTGTCCGGCCAGCCTCCCCAACCGCTCCCCCTTCAAACTGGATAGCAAGTACCTTGTCAATCAATGCGGCCAGTTCACGCGCTTTCATATCCCTGCCCTTTTCCCTGTTTCAATGTCCGCTATCCCTTCTTAACGGACATAGGGTTAGAAACTGATAGCTTTTTCCGCTCCGTTGGAAACCCTGTCCAGGTTATGAACGTATATCAACGTTGTGTTTATGTCGGAGTGCCGGAGCATACCCCGGACCTCCATAACGTCCGCCCCGCCCAGGAGGGCCAGCGTGGCCGCCGTATGCCGGAGTGAGTGAGCGGTTATCTTCTCACTCTTGAGGCCGGCCTGGGCCAGCCGCTTTTCTATGAGCCGGCTAACTGATCTGGTAGTGAGCCTCCCGCCAGCGTTGCGGTTGCCATGGCAAACAAACAGGGGTTCATCCTTGCCGGGATTATCTCTTGCCGCCAGGTAGTCCGCTATCGGCCCGTATGCCTCCGGGACCAGTAGCACAAAGTCATCCTTGCTATCCCGGCCCTTGCCGTGTACCCGGAGGACCAGCTCCCCGGCCTCACTCCCCAGGTCCCCCGCGTCCGCCCTGGTGATCTCAATATCCCTTAACCCCGTCCGGAGCATGAGGTTGATGATCGCGTAGTCCCTCAAGGATCGTAGCCCGTCCTCCTCAATCGTCTCCAGGAGCCGGCGGGCCTGATCCCCTGTGAGTGCCTCCTTGCGAAATCCCCGGGGCTTCTTGAGTCCCTTAACCCCCTTGGCAACGTTGGGATAGATACCCTCGGCCTCCAGGTACTCAAAGAACCGGCGGACAACCGTTATGTAACTGTTGACCGTATGGGCCGCTTTGCCGTCCTCCATCAGGCGGGAGCGGTAGGAAAGTATGTCCCCCCGGAGCGGTTGGACTATGCCCTCCTCCAGTATCCAGGAGACGAAATACTTTATGGCCTTGCCGTATGTCTCCCTGGTCCGGGCTTTCACGTCCAGGGAGGTAATGAACCCGTCAACGGCGGCCTGGATAGCCGCTACCTTATGGACCTCAAGGCCAGGCTCCTGGTCCCTTACTGCTATCCCTGTCTCCATGTTCCCCGCCTCCTGTATTTCACAACCGTATTACTTATGCTTTACTTGTATCTACCATAGCACTCTGTTGTAACTCCTGCAACCTGGGGGGGCAACCGAAGAGGTACACTAAGGGAACACATATAAGGGTTCACTCTTGTTTTTCCGGGGGGTAGGGGGTCCGCCGGCGAGAAAGGCCGGGGGGGGGGGGGGGGGGGGGGGGGGT
>JAHIMR010000064.1 GCA_018896525.1 Actinomycetota bacterium | reverse complement strand
CCTGTGTCAGGGATGGCCTCGCGTCATAGTGCCCCGTTCCATAGATACGGTTGTGCACCGAGAGCGTCGAAGCGCCGCTCCGGCAAGGCGCGCGACCTAGACGTACTCCTGTAGTACGTCGAGGGAGCGGAACGCGGCCGGTGTGGATGCAGCGGCGTTCGAATGCCAGCGTATTTATGGAGCGGGGTACTTACGCCTCAGGACTCGCGATCTTCCTCCATTTGAGTGAATAATGTCTTCCGGACCCGCTGCTCACTGTTATAATACATGTTATAGGCAACCGGGACCCGGAGCGAGAACCTTATAATGAGATTCCCGACATCGAAGTTAAAGGCAGGAGATAAGTACAAGATAGCCCTGATGGCGACCCTTATCGCCGCCGCCATCTTCCTCACCTGCTACTACCACGCTGTTCTGAAGACCGAGGTTGTCTTCTCCCACTTCTTCTATGTCCCGATAGTCCTGGCCTCCGCCTGGTGGCAGAGGAGGGGAATCCTGGTAGGGCTGTTCCTGGTGGCGGTGCTTCTCCTGGGTCACCTGTTCATCGGGGGGACGGGACCGATAATCGATGACCTGATCCGGGCGGGCATGCTGTTGGTGGTGTCGGTGGTGGTGGCCGAGCTCAGCAGGGAGATATCGGGGAAGGGAAGGGAGCTGAAGGAAAGCGAGGAGCGGTACCGCCTCATCGCGGAGAACGCGGCGGACGTTATCTGGATAATGGATATGGAGTTCAACAGGACCTACACCAGCCCTTCCGTCGAGCGCCTGCGGGGGTTCACCCCCGAGGAGGTCGGCAATATGACGTTCAATGAGTTTATAGCCCCGGATTCTCTCCAGAAGGCGACAGAGATGTTCGCGGAGGAGATGGAGATCGAGGAGCGGGGGGACGGCGACCCCGACAGGTCGCGGACGTTCGAGGTGGAGTTGATATGTAAGAACGGCACCACGGTCTGGACCGAGGTGACGGCAAGCTTCCTGCGGGACGACGAAGGCAACCCGGTGGGCATGCTCGGGGTGGGACGGGACATCGGCGACCGCAAGAGGGCCGAGGAAGAGTTGAGGCTGCACCGGGAACGCCTGGAGGAGATAGTGGAAGAGAGGACCGCCGAGGTCCGCAAGCTGGGGATGGCGGTGGAGCAGTCTATCGACGGCATGGCCATCACCGACCTGGACGGCTACCTGCAGTACGTGAACAGGGCGTGGGCGATGATGCACCGGCGAGAGCAGGAAGAGTTCATCGGGAAGTACATCGGTTTTTTCCACGACGACCAGAGGTTGAGGGAAGAGGTGACAAGGTTCCTCGACCAGGTTATCCGGACCGGCCTGCACCAGGCCGAGATCCGGCAGTTCAGGAAAGACGGCACGACGTTCCCCTCCTGGGTCACGGCCGCGTTGCTGAATGACGAGGCGGGAGACCCGTTCGGGTTCGTTGTGGTGGCCCGGGATATCACAGAGCGCAAGATGGCCGAGAAGGAACTGAGGAGCATCAACGAGGAACTCGAGGGGTTCGCCTATACCGTGTCGCACGACCTGAAGGGCCCTCTTTCCACCATAGGGCTTGCCACTTACACGCTCCGGGAGTTGCTGAATGAGCTCGGGGAGGGCGAGGGGTGGGGCGACACTATTGAGATTGTTGACATTATAGACCGAAACGTTGACCGGTCAGGCGCCTTTATTGACGAACTGCTGACACTTGCCCAGGCCGGGCGGGAACCTGAGGAGGTTATCGATGTCGATGTGGGGGTAGTGGTGCGGAGCGTGTTGGATGATAAGGATGCCGACATCGAGGATGGCGGCGTAATCATCAACGTTGACGACAACCTTGGTCGGGTGACGGTTAACTACGTTCACGCCTATCAGCTTTTCTCCAACCTCATTGACAACGCCATCAGGCATAACGACAGCAGCAGCCCTTCAGTAGAGATAGGTCACCTCGGGGAGGAGGAAGACAAGGGCCACCGGTACATTGTGAGAGACAACGGGTCGGGGGTGCCCCAGGATATTCTGGAGAAGATATTCAAACCGTTCTTCAAGTGGGAAAGCGAAGGGACGGGCGTGGGGCTTGCCACCGTGGAGAAGATAATCAAGCTATACGATGGAGAGATAGTCGCTTACAACGACGAAGGTGCCTGCTTCGAGTTCGTCATAAGGGACGCCAGGATCCGGTAGCGGACCCGATGAGAAGCCCACCATGTTCACCCGCATGCCGCCGGGGAGTGATCGTTCATGAAACCCAAACAGGTACTGGTCATAGGGGCGGGAGTGGGCGAAGCAGCGGTGGCGGCGCTGCTACAGCGCAGGGGCCACGGCGTTACCTTGCTGGAGAGGAAAACGCACCCTAGGGGCCAGGCCCCTGACGTGCGTTTTGCAACTGCCCGCGGGCGCCCTAAGCTGCCTTCTTCTCCAGGCCCTTCACCCTGAAGCCGAGCACGAAGAGCACCACGCTGAACACCAGCGAGTATATCCCGATAATCAGGATGATAGTCCACACTCCAACCTCCGGGAGCGCCAGGAAAAGTATCCCGATCCCTATGGAGAGGATCCCGGCGATGCCCAGCCATATCCTTCCGTCTGTCTTTGACGGAAGCTCTATGGAGGCGAACAGCTCAATCGCTCCGGAGAGTATCGCCCAGATGGCGATTATCACGATGAGCGTTACCAGGGTCAGGCCGGGACGGGCGAATGTCACGATTCCGATGAGGATACCCAGGATGCCCAGAAACATCTCCGCGCCCCACTTCTCCTTGCGCGAGATCGCTGCTATCGAACCTCCGGTCGCAAACAGGCCGCTGACCAGCACGAGAGAGCCGAAGAGTATCAACAGGACCAGGGTCGTAGCTCCCGGCCATGCCAGTACGATGATGCCGAATATCAGGGCCACGATCCCCCTGAGAATAAACGACCACCAGCTGGGAAGTGCGATCTCTTCAACCATTTCAGTTCCTCCTTGAGTCGGATGCCTGGAAATATTGGACCAATTCTACTATATAGCTCGCCAATTGCAATAGTACTGTGTAACGGCGGACCCGTACCGGCAACGGCGAGTCGGGGCGAGAGAGCACACAGAAACGGTACCGGGGAACGGGAAGGTTCTGGTAAGATATCGGGAGGACAGGCCTGCGGTAGAAAGGAGAGTCCGATCACTGCTGTCATCGTCGTCATAGGCGTCATCGTACTTCTGGACCTCGCGGTGTTGGTTTTCTACTTCAACCGGCTGGTGAGGTACCGCAACAGGGTCGACACCGCCTGGCAACAGATAAATGTACAGTTGACCAGGAGGCACGACCTCATACCCAACCTCGCGGATATCGTAAAGGGGTACGCCTCCCATGAGGGTAAGGTCTTCGTAGAGGTGGCCGACGCCCGCAGGCGGGCCGTGGTGGCCCGGGGCGTGGGGGAGCACACGACCGCCGAGGAAGTGGTCAACGGTTCCCTGGATACCCTGTTCATGGTCTCCGAAAAGTACCCGGACCTCAAGGCGAACCAGGACTTCCTCCGCTTCGGAGAGGAGCTTTCCCGGACCGAGACCAGGATAGCGGGGGCCAGGAAGTACTACAACGGCGCGGTCATGCATTACGACAACTCACGCCAGGGTTTCCCCGGCAACATCGTCGCGTCACTGTTTTCCGGGAGGTTCCCCGACAGGGAGTACTTCGAGATCGAGACCCCCCGCGCCAGGGAGGTTCCCGAGGCGCGGATATAGCGTCCGGTCGCTACCGCTTGGCACTAGATCAGCCGGCGGAGGACCCGCCGCCCCCGAACCCGCCCCCGGAGGAGCCGCCCCCGAACCCGCCCCCGCCGCCCGACGAGGGGGAAGAGGCAAACGTGCTGGAGACGCTGCGGGACATGCCGTCAAGGGAACCCACCAGATACACCGTGCTGAACGTGGCGTACGAGCCCTCGTACCAGTCGGGGGGCGCGGTGTAGATGTCGGAGAACTTATCCGCCCAGCTGTCGGTGACATCCAGGACCATGGCGTAGGGGAGGTTATCCTGGAACGTCTCCGGGGTCATGAACTCCATCTCGTCGCGCTCGGCGGTCTTCATGTACTCCTTGAAGCCCATCGCCCAGGATAACGCCTCCGAGCCCTTATGGGTGCGACTGGGCATGTAGTGCCCCACAGCACCTACCGACATACCTCCCAGGAGGAAGCCGGGCAACAGGACAACGACGTAACCGAGGTCGTAACTGCTCCACAGCCACGCCAACAGGATTGGTAAAGGGATCATGACGGCGACCATCAGGTACGTGTACTTCAACCTTACCTTCCGGGGGTCCCCGGAGAACAGCCCCCTGGCTTTGACCTCCCTGGTTATCCCCTTGTCTATATCTTTGATGTGGACGTAGAACTTGTTCTTCAGGTCGTCCTCGGTGACTACGTCCCCTTCCTCGAACAGGCCGTTCAGGATCTTCCGCTCGTAGGGCAGCAGGTCGGAATCGGAGGGGTCCTTGCGGCGAAACCCGTACCTCTTTCCCTTGAAGACCCTTCCCTTCTCCTCCTCGAAAATGGTGAGCTTCCCCCGGATGGCGAGGTCCACGACGGTGGCCGAGAAATCCTCGGGGCTCTGCCTCTCGTTGACCAGCAGCCCCAACATGGCCGGCTTCAGGCCCTCCGGCGGCTCGTAGCGCACTACGTTCAGCTCGGGGCGCCCCACGTCCCGCCCTTTCTTCCACCACAGGATAAGCATGCCGGCCAGGAGAGCAAGAAAGACAGCAATGGACAGAACAACCATGAGTATGCCGAACCAGGAACGGTAGGGGAGTGGGACCTGGACCAGCCCCTTGGGGAAGGCGACGTCGATGGTGACGGTGGTGTTGGGGGGGATGTCGGTCGCGGACCACCAGAGGGTATCCCCGTCCCTGCCGAACTCCGTGGAGCCGGGCGGGTAATCCCTGTTCACGTAGAACTCCGTCCGCACCTCTTCCATGTCCGCGCCGGCGGGCAGGCGTACCGTTGTTTGGGAGCTCTTTATCGGTACGTCGCGCTGCAAGGAGACAGCGTCCCAGTAGAGCCGGTCGTAATCGGTGGAGAAGATTATCGCCCCCGACATCCGGTACTCGATTATCCACCCTTTCTGCTCGTTGGTGGCGCTGAACTCGATGCCGACGGTCTTTCCGCCTTCGTACGACTCGACACTCCAGTTCTCATACGGGTTACCGTCAAGGTCATAGACGTGGATATCACTCACCCGCACCCGGCCGTGGGTAACCCCGTCGGAGAACGCCGCTCCACCGGTGCTTATGTCCCGGTTAAGGAAGCTGAAGCTGCCCCTGAAGTTGGCCACCTGTGTTTCCCGGACGGTGAACGTAGCGTCCGGGTGGACCTGGATGTCGGTATCGAAGCGCTCGAAATCCCAGCTCTTCTCGCCCTGGGCCATCGCTGGTGAGGCACCCGGTGTCGAAGCCAGGCACGTGAGTGGGGCAGCGGCCAGAGTAACCGCTAAAAGGACGGATAGCAAGGCTAAACGAAAAAAGCCCACTTTTCGCCCGGAGGACAGAAACATTTCCCTTAGCATCAGTGCCACCTCCATGTCAGGACAGTTGTTCGGTAACATAATAAGCGCAAACCGCTTCTCTGTCAGTAATATCGCTGTATAATTTAGAAGGAAGTTCCAAAGGGGGCTGATAGACGTGGAGACGGCCCGGCAGGCGTGCACCGCCGTCGCCTCAGTGCCCCGTTCCATGGATACGGTTAAGCACCGAGAGCGTGGCGCCGCTCCGGCAAGGCACGCGACCGACACGTACTCCCGTAGTACTTCGAGGGAGCGGAACGCTCACCGGAGTGGACGGGAGCGGCGTTCGAATGCCAGCATATCTATGGAGCGGGGTACTTAGCTTTGCATTCCCCCGAGGAGTCGGTTCAGGTGTGGAAGGACGACGCGGTACGCCGGGGCCTGCTGTCGGCCGACAATGCCAACAGGTGGGGTAAGGTGTTAGAGAGCTATCCGAGGTTTGACGTACTCTCCAGAAACACCTGACCCCTACCTCGTAAACAAGCGGCGGTTAGACAAGAAACGGAGAGGCCGGATGAAGACCTGTGAGCGGTGCGGAGCCGGGAATCAGGATGATGCCGCGTTTTGCTCCCTGTGCTACGAAACGTTCCCGGTTGTTGATGAACCAGCGGCAGGCGGGGGGATTCCTGTCGAGGGGAGGCCGATGGAGATCTCCAACGCCCCTTGGGAGGGGGCACGGCGCCGGCCGCGGGTGCTGGAGGCGGCGCAGGTAAGAGGAGGCTCCACGGCGATCAAGGCCGTAGCGGCCGCGACGATACTGCTGGTGCTGGCGGCGGCGATCTACGCCGGCTTCTTCCGTGAGAACAGGCCCGAGCCCGTACCTACCGGTGAGAGGCCCGAGGCGATAGACGTCTCGGGCGAGCCGGAGCAGACACTCGTGGAAAACGGGGGGGTTGTCCACGAGAGGGAGGACCACCTGAAATATACAACGCTCGCCGAGTACCGTATCTCGGCCAGGGTGATGGACATGGTCGTCAACAGCAACTTCGGGGAGTCGGGAAGCGGCTTCCCAGTCGACCTGGCATTAGTATGGGGGAAGCTCGCGACATGTGACTACGATGAGTTCCTGGAGTACAGCCACGATAACATATGGAAGGACAACCAGTGGCTGAACGTCAAGTACAGGAGTGATTCTTTGCCTGACGGGATGACCGGCACGTACGTTATGAGCCATCTCTCCAACAACCACGTTTGCCCGGCGACCGAGAACATATACAACGCGCTGGTCCGGCTGAAGAAAGGTCAGGAGATGCTTCTACAGGGGTACCTGGTGCGTGCGCAAGCAGCCGATGGCCGGGTCATGAGCAGCAGCCTGACCCGTGATGACGATGAAGGGGGCGCCTGCGAGTGCTTCTACGTGGAGAGGCTCCAGGTCGAGGACAAGGTGTACGAGTGATGCCTCCCACCGCTCTCGATGAATGACCCAATAGTGCCAGGCACCATTGCGTCATTTTTCGATAAGCGAACGGATGCTCCAGGTGATGAATGCCCAACCCATGGACAAGGCGCTCTTCAGCAGGTCTCCGGCCGCGGTGAAGACCTCCCGTCTGTCCAACTGGGAGAGGACGATCTTGAACTGCTCCCGGGCTGTTACCTTGCGCGAGCGGCGCGCCGCGTTGCTCAGGGTAAGAAGCCGGTTGAGCACCCGGCCCAGGGATTCAGCGTCCAGCTGATCGGGGGGCAGGGCCTGACCCCCGGAATCTTCCCCGCTCAGGATGAGTCGTTGTATCAGCCGGGCGTAGATTTCGAGGATCTCCTTCAGGCGATCCCGGTCTACGTCCTCTCCCAGAACCTTGAGTATTTCTCCCAGGAAAGGCTCGGGGAGGTCGCCCAGTTGCCTTCCCAGTTCCAGCAGGAACTCCACCAGCCAGTTCACCATGTCGGGCAGAGACCCGAAGAGGCTCATGGATACGTCCGGGTCCTCCCACATCATGGTCCTTACCAGTCCGGAGGCGCTGTCCGGGTCGATGCCTTTCATCTGCAGAAGTATCAGTTCCTTCAGGGGAGGGGTGCGCAGCACCTCCCGCAGCAGGTTTTCGGAGAGGCCGTGGGCGGGCTCCGGGGTTGCGCTCTTTTCGTCCATGCCGCTCACCTCCTCACTCTTCCCCGGCCAGAATCGGCTTCAGGACGTGCTCAACGAAGTCGGGGTTTTCCCCCAGCGCTTTTCCTATCCCCTGGATGATGGTGTAGGTAGAGGAGTTCTTGTCCGCGGCCTCCGCGGCCGTCTTCTCCATCCAGCCGTTGAGCCGGGAGACCAGCAGCTCCTCTCCGCCACTTTCCCGGTAACCTTTCCTGAACTCCCGGCGAAGGTTATCCAGACTATCAACAATGCCGCTACTCTCTTCGGCGAGGCCAAGGTCTATGGAGGTAAGACTCCCAGCCGCTTCCCCCAGGGTGAACCCGTCTATTTTTGTTATCACGAGCTGGGCGAGTTGCTGCAGCAGGGGGGAGGGCATGGTTTTCACCTGTTCGGCTACCTCGGCGGCCGCCACGATGCCGGTGTTCACGAGGTCGGGCAGGGCCCCCATGATGGAGAGCAAGATGTCCGGATCCTCCCAGAAAAGGGTGCGAACGAGTCCCCTGGCGGACTGTGGGTCGACAGAGGAGAGCAAGATGATCAGCGACTGCTTGAATTTGGGATTACGAAGAAGTTCCCGAGCGATGCGGTCCGCCCCATCGACGAGCCCTTTCTTCTCGATGCCACCGGCGGTTGTGTCAGAAGACATGTGCCTCACCTCAAAGCGTCTCGCGCCGAGTGTCTGATTTACGACCTCTCCCGTATCGCCTCGTACAGCTCGTTTTTATGGAACTGGTCGTACTCGTAGTAACCCCGCACCACGTCCAGCCGCCCGAGCTGCGCGCCTCCGTCCCATAGCTGGATGGTCTTCGCGTCCCGCCAGTACTTCTCCACCGGGTAGTCGGTCACGTAGCCGTAGGAGCCCATGAGCTCCATGGCCAGGTTGGTGGCCTTGACCGCGGCATCGCAGCAGAAGATCTTGGCAATAGAGGACCTGGAGAGCATGTGCCTGGAGTAGCCCGGGCCGTACGTCTCGGGACGGTCGTAGATGTAGGCGGCATTCACGTAGGAGTCCCTTCCCACCTGTATCCCGATGGCGATATCGGCCAGCATGTTGGCGGCGATGGTGTGCTGCCTGATGGGTTTCCCGGCCGCCGGCCTGTCTGAGGTAAACGACAGGACCTCGTCGAGGGCACCTTGAGCGCAGCCGATGGCCCAGGCGCCGTTTAGGATGCGGGAAAACACCACGTTGTCGTAGAGGAGCTGGGCGTCCCTGCCCGGTCCCGCCGCGCGCCACTCCCTGGGTACGCGTACGTTGTCCAGGCGGAACTCCCCCTCCCTGGTGGCCCGAAGCCCGGCCTTGTCCTCGAAACCGCCGTAATGGAATCCCTCGGTGGGAACCTCCATATAAATAAGGGCGATCCCGTCGTCGCCCAGAGAGGGGTCCGTGTTGCAGACCACGCAGAAGACGTCTGCGGTCCCTGAATCAATAGACCACATCTTGGAGCCGTTTATCACCCACTGGTCCCCGTCGAGCTCGGCCCGGGTGTCTATACCGACACCTTTCAAGTCCACGTTCTCGATATTGGACCCACCCGAGGGCTCGGTCATGGCAAAGCAGCCGACACAGGCCTCGTCTTCGGTCAGGAACCCGGGGGCGAACTGTTCCAGCACGTCTTTGTTCTCCGCCAGTACGGCCGGACGCATGGCCCTGGCTTCGCCCGCCGGGGCGCAGAAAAGGGAGGCATCCCCCCGCGCCAGTTCCTCGGCAATAACCGAAAGAGTCAAAGCCGAGGTCAGCCCCATCCCCCCGTACTCCTCGGGCAAAGACCCGCCCTGAAGGCCCAGGGAAAGGAGTTTCTTTCGCACCTTATCAATAAGTACGAAGTCCCCGATGGCGCTCTCCTCGATCTCCCGGCGGATGGGCGCAATCTCCTGGTTGACGAACTCCCGTACCGCGTCGATGACCAGCTTGTCCGAGGGGCTGATCAGCTCCTGGATAAACCTGTTTTCCTTCTTCTCGATGGATGCCGCTCCCATCACCCGGCCCTCCTTTGTTACACCGCCGTTTGTCCAACAGGAAGGGGTCAGGCCTTCTAGCGATCAAGTTATTCTTTGACGCATGCTCCAAGGCCTTACCCCACTGTGTAGGCTTATCCGGAGGGATACACCCTCTCTTCCATCAGTCAACACCACGCATGAATCCTCGCTATGGGAGTCATGGTATCTTCTTCATCCTCTCGTACAACTCGTTTTCGTGGAACTGGTTGTAATCGTAGTAGCCTCGGGCCACGTCCAGTCTCCCCAGCTGGCCTCCCCCTTCCCATATCTGGATGATCTTGTTGTCCCGCCAGTATTTCTCCACGTTGTACCCGGCCGCGTAACCGTAGGAGCCCATGAGCTCCATGGCCTTGTTGGTGACCATGACCGCGGTGTCGCAGCAGAAGACCTTGGCGAGGCTCGACCTGGAGAGCATCTGTTTGGAGGTGCGCGAGCCGTAGGCCTGAGGATGGTCGAACATGTAGGCGGCGTTCACGTAGGAGTCCCGTCCCACCTGTATGCCCGTGGCCATGTCGGCCAGGATACCGGCGGCGACGGTGTGCTGCCTGATGGGCTTGCCCGCCACCGACCTCTCCGATGTGAAGGCCAGAACCTCGTCGAAGGCGCCCTGGGCGATCCCTATGGCCCAGCCGGCGCTGAATAGGCGGGCGAATATGAGGTTATCGTGCAGGAGCACCGCGTCCTCTCCCGGCCCGGCGGCCCGCCACTCCTTGGGCACCCGAACGTTGTCGAAGGAGAAATCACCCTCCCGGCTGCACCTGAAACCTACCTTTTCCTCGAACCTGCCGAACGTGAACCCGGGGGTGGGGACCGGAACGTAGATCATCGCTATACCATCGTCACCCAGCTCCGGGTCGGTGTTGCAGACCACCAGGTAGAGGTCAGAGATGCCCGAGTTGGTGGGCCACACCTTGGCGCCGTTGATCACCCATTCGTCCCCGTCCAGCACGGCCCTGGTTTGAATACCTTTCCCCATCATGTCCAGGTTCTCGATGTTGCAACCTCCGGAGGGCTCGGTCATGGCGAAACAGGCGATGTACGGCTCATCGCCCAGAAACTTCGGGGCAAACTCGTCCAGCACGGCCTTGTTCCCGGCAATCACCGCCGGGCGCATGGCCCAGGACCCACTCCCGACCGCGGCAAAGCAGGAGGGCTCTCCACGCCCGAACTCCTCGGCGACAAGGGAGGTGACCAGGGCCGAAGTCAGGTTCCAGCCCCCGTACTCCGGAGGCAGGAAAGGTCCCTGCATGCCCAGGTCGACCAGCTTCTGCTGCACCTTCTCGACCAGCTTGAAGTCCCCGCGGGTACTCGCTTCCATCTCCCGGCGGATGGGCATGATCTCCCTGTCCACGAACTCCCCGATTGCTTCGATAAGCAGCCTGTCCCCGGGGCTTACCAGCTCCCGCATAAACCTGTTCTGCCCAATCTCGGTGGATACCGGTTCCATCTTTCAGCCCCCTTCGCGGATACATGTGGAACGTTTCGGCCCTTGCGTTTGGTGCCTTGCGTTTGGTGCCTGGCACCAAACGCAAGGCCATCTTGCGGTACCCGAGTACCAGCGCTTACGCGCGGGAGGTGGTCTTCTTCCTTCGCCTGGGGGCCTTGCGCTTCTTGGAGACGACCTTGTTGACGAAAAGGTCGATCTCCTCCTGAATCATGCTCATGGGAGTATGCCTCTTGTCGAACGAGTCCCCAACAAGGGTCAGCGTGGGAACCTTTGTCTGTTTCATCAGTTCCCTTCGCAGGAAAGTGAGAGATCCCGCGGTGTGCTTGCATGCGTGGTGCCCGATATAGACGCAGCAATCCGCGTCCAGGTCCTTCACCGCGTAGCCGATATCCTCGAGCCACTGAAGAGAGATCTCGCTGGCCCCCATCTGCCTGGTCATGGGGTAGTCGAACGCCACCTTCGAGAGCCACCGGATCATCGACTCCTTCGACGAGGTGTCCACCGGCGGGAAGAAGTGGATAGCCAGGATGTCCCCCAGGATGGATATGCCCTTCTTCTCCATCCAGGTGAAGAAACCGTGGAGATCGAAGAGGGCGAAGATGTAGCTGATGTAGACACGGGCCACCTCCTCGGGGGCGGTGTACTCGCCATTCTTCAGCCTCTCCCTGGAAAGAGCAACCATATCCTCGAGGAGCTCGATAGCCTCTTCCCTCCCCCACATCTGGCTCCGAAGGAACAGGATATTCGCGTTGAAGATGTTGGGGACCGGGCACGGTTTGGCTTTCCTGAGCTCCCAGAACTCGCTGTAGAGGTCCGCCGCCTTGCTGGACTTCAGCACGACCTCGCGCAACCTCTGCTCGGATAGCTCCTCTCCGGCGAACTCCTCCAGGTCTCCTATCAGCCTGCTCAGGTAGGTGAAGTACAGCTCACGGCCTCTCTCCGAGTCATCGGTCGGCTTTTCCAGGATAAACTGCGGGATTCCCAGGTAGTCCGCGGCGAAGGCGTGTATCTTGGCGTTGGGGTTGCAGCTTCCCGGGGAGTTGGAGACGATGGCATCCGGCTTCAACCCGGGGCCCATCAGAAATGAGCCCACGGTCATGGTGTTGGCGGTACACAGTGAGTCGGGGAGCCCCATGCCCATGGCGAAGTCCCAGAACCGCTCCCCCTGCCCGCCTAAAACGTTGACCGCCAGGCCGGCGATTACCTCGGTGCACACCGGGAACAGGTTCTCGAACGCGAAGATGATCTCCGGGGGGAACGTGAACGGTATGAACACCACTTTTTTGCCCTCCGCCTGCGCTCTCTGTGCCTCACGGAGGATGTCTATTACCTTCTTAACGAACAGGACCTCCGTGTTCCTGGCCGAGGGAAGCTCGAACAGGCCCAGAGCCGTGTTCCTGATGTCGGGGTTTACGTACTTGGCGACTCCCTCCAGTTCGTCGTCGGTCAACAAGTCCGGGAACTCATAGATCATGTCCAGTACACCCAAGGTGCGCTCGAAGGCGTTCTCACCTTCGCGAATCGCCATCGGTGCCACTATGCCCCACCCCCGATCTTCTCCATGAACGCTTGAATTCGGGTCCTGACCCTCCCGATATCCGCCTTGGCGCTGTACTCCTTCTCCAGGATAAGGACCGGGATTCCTTCCTCGGCCAGGTCACGGCGAAGCAGAACCGCATCCACCCCGTGCAGGTCACAGAACTTGTTGTAGAGGACGATGACGCCTTCCACGTTCGCCCGTTTGGCCGTGTCCAGGATGAAATCCCTGCGCTTGGTGTACTCGGTGTACATTCGCGGGCAGTAGAGGTTGGAGAGGTAGCTTACCGCCAGCGTGTGTATCGGGTTCCCGTCAAGGTCATACTCCTGGCAGAACGCCCTGGCGCCGAAGCACTGCGCGTCTGCGACTATCAGTCCACCCATTCTCTCTATCTCCCCGAACCATACCACCTCGTCGGTGGCCGCGCCGCACAGCATCAACCTGGCGCCGGGGGTCTCACCGGTTGCGTCCTTCCTCTCCTCGACAAACCGGGAGAGCTCCTCGAGGTAATCCCCGGCTCTGACCGAAGAGCCGTTGACGACGAGAGCGAGCACCTCGCTCCCGGTGACTACCGGTTTCTCCCGCTCCCTGAGAGAGCAAAGCTCCCTGTACTTGCTCCTGACCTCGTTCTGCGTCTTCATCGCCCCCAGGAGGTCCTCGTCGGATACCTCCACCGAGAAGTGCTCAGAGATGGCATCCCGCAGGAGCTCCAGCTCGCCCTCGAAGTACTCCAGCGAGTCGTCTCTGAAGAAATGGGGGACCTTGAGGTAATGGAAGAAGTCGGGCTCTTTCACACGTTGCCAGTTCTCGAACATCACCCGCATGTGGTCGCAACCGTTAGTCTCGATGAGGCCGTCGAGGAAGTCGTAGGTGCCGTCCATGCCAAGCTGCAGGCAGGACCGGCAGAAGGAGCAGTTAAGCAGCGATAGCTCACCGTCGGCCAGGTAGGTGTCGGGGTTCCCCAGGGCCTTGAGCCGGTAAGGCAGCAGTCCCGCCGCCTCCAGTATCTCAACCGGTGTCGCAACGCAGGCGTAGGCGAGCACCTTGCCGCCGTTGTCCTTCCAGCCTGCCACGTAATCGGTCATGATGGCGGCCTGTTCTTGTATTCCCGTGGAAGCGCTCATTACCTCACCCCCTGTTCCCGCTTTATCCGGAAGCTCTTGACGTAACCCTTCATGAACTTGTAGGTGGCGGACATGAGCGCTTTGACCAGCGCCCTGGCGATGCCGGGGTTCCGCAGGGCGGCGTCGGTGATCTGAGAGGAGGCTCTCCGGGCCGCCTCGCCCAACTGTTCCTCGTCGAGATCGGCAAGGAACCGGTCCAGGCGCCGGGCTACAAGTTGCGGGTCCTCGGCGGAAAGCCGATTGAACGAGGCCAGGGTGTTATTCACGGCGGTAGCCACGACCCCCGGACAGAGCGGTTCACCGGCGGCGGGTCCGGCCAGCAACGCTCCACCAAAGCCGGTTATCAGGGTCTTTCCCGCCAGCCCCGCCTGCTCGGAGTCAACGCCGGAGAGCGCGTTTCCCATGATGGTGCCGGCCAACTCCGGGTCCCCGGCCGCGAACCGGTTGAACAGGACCAGGGAGGAGTTTATCGCGGTGCCCAGTTCCCTGGCGTCAAGCCCGTCCTTCATGCCGCGGGCCATAGCCCTGAACGCTTCCGGCCCAAGTGCCGCGGCCCTCTCGAGGATGGCCGACGTGGAGCGGATGGCGGAGTTGGATATCGATAGGAGCGCGCCACTGATAGCCAGCGCGCCGCCTTCCTTCCCCAGCGCTTCGCCGGCGAGCGAGGTGGCCGCCGCCTCCACGTACTCGCTCAGGGCCGATACCGCCCTGGCGACCTCGATGAAGTCGACATTTTCCATGAAGTTCTCGCTTGCACTGGAGATGACCCCGGTGAAATCTGAGCCCCCGTCCCCCAGCAGGAGGTCGCCTCTTCGCAGGGTGTTGATGAATGCGGAGACGCCGTTTACCGCCCCGCTCATCTCCTCCCAGTGGATCTCCTCCAGGATCTTGAACACGGCGTAGGTCATGGCTTCGGGGGGGAACGTAAGGATATCGAGCAACTGGTTGAGTAGCGCCAGGGTGTTGTTCACGTACTCGGGGAGCAGGCTGACCAGGTTGATGAGGGCTACCGGCTCTTTTCCCATCATGGCCAGCGCCTCGCGGTTGTACTCTGTGCGCATCCGGGCCTGGTACGTCAGGCGCTTGCGCAGTTTCCCGAAATCAATCGCGCCGACAGTATCGGAGGCTACCGTCATCTTGATCTTGTTGAATAGCCCGGGGTCGCTCTCGTAGAAACGGATGATGACCTGCGAAAGGGAGTTTACCGCCTCCCCGATTTCGGTGCCGTTGATCTCGGACAGGGAGTCGGCCAGCATCTCGGCGCCTCCATCGGCGGGGAGGCTCTCCAGGGCCTCGGCGAGGTCCCCGCACACCTGGACCGCGGTGTTGATGATGCGTGGGAGCGCCTCGATAATCGCCTGAAACGACTCCTGGCCATCACCGAACAGCTCACGGGACAGCTCCGCGGGGTCGGCGCTCTCGACGCTCTCGATTAGCCGCATGATATTGCCGGTCAGGAATTTCGCCGCGGAGGAATCACCACTGTTACTGTCCCCCATGAACATCACCTCGCTGTTCGGATCGATGTCCGTGGCTTCGCTTCACTCGTCAATACCGCAAGCGATGCATCCGCCACCGTATAAGTCTACCATAATGGTATGATTTTTCCGTGCCTGTGTTAATAGTAACCGAGTGGTCACTATAATTGAATAGCAAGTATAATTTATGTATCCGGTTGCGAACGGATAGCTCCGGGTAGTTGGTGAGTGGGAAATGCCGAGTTCGGGTTCACGCGATTTGACAGACTGCCTTCCGGTGGTGGTTAATGTGCTAATCATCACGGGATGCGTCAACTGACCGGGAGGAGTGGCGTGGCCAAGAAGATGTGGTTCGGAAACTGCCGCCAGTGCGGCTTTCCCCGGCTGGTGAGCCACCTTTTGCGGTGGAACAGCGACGGGACGATAAACGCTGTATTTCGCAAGGGCTACAGGGTAGTTATCTTCCCCACCGAGTTCTTAGACGGCCTGTTCACCAACGTCGAGGACCGACTGGGCATCTCCATCAGGCACCTGGTGTTCGAGGCCCAGAGCAACGCCACCAAGGTGCTGTTCGAGGGCACACCGGGGGCCAGGCTGGTTTCCAGGTTGAACCTGGGGAAGCGCTTTACGGTGGAGTTCGGGTTTAACCGGCTGGCCTCGATGACCGGCATGTTCCGGTCCGAGACCCTGGAGTACGTTCCCGGCAGCGTAGGAATCGCCAGGATAACCAACCCGTTCCAGCTCGATCTAGCGGCGTCAATAATAGTGGGCGCGTTCGAGTTCCTGGAGGACTGTCCGATCGAGTACTCCTGGGAGGAGGACTCACCGAACAGTTATGTAATAACGGTCAGGCCCACCCCGGAGGAGTCGGATGTCGCCAAGCGGCTCAAGATGGAGTTCTCACCGGCGCTGCCCGGTGAGTTGAATTGCGACAGGTGTCCACGCTGCGGTGTCCCCAGGGCACTGAACCACCTCAGATGGGTCGACGAAGAGGGAATCATACTGGACAGGCGCACCGGCACCAGGGTCATGATGTCCTACGGATACATGGTGACCGCGGTGTTCCGGGAGATGGCCAAGGAACTGGGCGAAGAGGTGAACCTTCTGCTGGTGGACGCGCAGAGGGAGTGGACCATCCGGCACGTAGGGCTACTGGGGCTGACCACGGGAGATGAGCCCCTGGGCGACGATGAACTGGAGCGCGCCTACCGGACCTACCTGGGGGACCTTCCCGCCTACGGGCAGGGGAACCCGGTAACCCTGGAGCTACTCGACCCCGGGGTCCGGATCGAGGTCTTGAACCCGTACCAGAAGTATATAATGGCCGGCACTCTCCAGGGGCTTTTCGAGGCGTTGGAGAAGACCGGCAGCGCGGTGGAGTGGGAGGAGGGCCGGCCGGGGGCCGTCACTTACACAATCACCCCCGCCTGAGCGCGCCGAGTGATCGCCTGCTCCGTCATCAATCGAACTTGACGTACGAGCGTATCCTGTCGTACGCCTTTTCGAGGAACTCGGGGTCGTCTATGCGCACCTCGATGGCGTCCTCGGGGCAGAAGGTCGCGCAGCGTCCGCAGGCGCGGCAGTACTCGCCGATGACCGCCTTTTCGTCCACCATCTCGATGGCCTGGATGTAGCAGTGCTCGACGCATTTGCCGCAACCGATACAGTCGTCATTGACCTCGATGGTGACACCGTCGAGACGAGGGAATATCGGTTCGAGCGTTTTCATGTTGGTGTTCCGGGTGAAGCGGGTGATACAGCAGCACTCGCAGCAGTAGCAGACCGTAAGCATGCGGGAGCGGTCCTTGATGCCGAACAGGAAGTTATCGACCCGGGCCTTACCAACCACCGGGACGAGGCCGGCGTCGACCGCCCGGCGAGAGTGCTCCTTGGCCTCCTGGACGCTCACCTCGCGGCTGGAGAAGGAGGAACCCTCGATGGCGGAGTCCCCCATCAGCAGGCAGCCTACGTCGATGGGGTACTCCTTACACTCGTACGCGACCCGGCAACCGCAGTCTTTGTAGATGACCCGGTGGGAGGCCTCCTCGATGATGCGGTAAAGCAGGTTCAGCGGCATGGGGGCGTCCCCGGGCAACTGGATATCCTCGTTAATGGGGAGCCAGCGCATGTCGGTCTTGTCCGGCCTGAGCCAGGGGTGGACCCGGGAGACGAGGGGCAGCCGAGACAGCTTGAACGCCGCCCCCAGCGCGTTAAGGGCCCGCCGCATGGTTGGCGGTTTCGCCTTGCCACTTATGAGCTTATCGATCCCGGTCTTCGGCATCGCGCCCACTCCTTTCGTTGGATGACTACGGCAACCAGGCGCCAGCCAGGCGCTTGATAAGGATTATATCCTAATAGCCGGAAGGACCTGAAGGCCGAAACGACCCCCAAGGGGCTGGGTCGGGACTTCCGTTTGCGGGTGAACGATGGTCCGCTCAGGCGCCGGTGACCGTGATATCCCGGCCGACGAGGATGTACTGGTAGGCGGCCCTGAATGCCTGGTGAAACGCTTCGACGCTCCAGTCGCAACTGTCGTGGGGCGAGAGGGCCACCAGTCCGGGATCGCGTCGTGAGAGGAACGCGATAGCATCCCGGACCTCTTGCTTGCCTACCGGGTCCCAGGGCCACTTCCCGGTGCCGAAGTAACGCAGGCCGAATGCCTCCAACTTCTCACCCCTTGAGGAGGTTACCGGGTAGTGGAGTCCGCCCACAACGCCGTAGACCGGCTCCTCGAAGAGCATCTCCGCCCTCTCGATTATCCGCTGGAGAGTAGGATGGCCGCAGCCGACGATTATCACGATGCCCTTCCCCTTGACGTTGACCGCCAGCGACTGCTCGGGCGACCAGCCGATGAGGAACAACTGGCGGGGGATCACACCGGTGACGGCGACCCCGGGGGCTATAACACGGGGCTCTCCGGAGACGATGATGTCGGCGGTGGGGTTGGAGAGCGAGGACGGCACGTAGGTGGTTACGCCACCCAGGTCCACCGGTTTGGCGGAGGGGGCGAACCTGCGGCGCACCTGGTAGGTCAGGCCCCCCAGGTGGTCCACGTGCGGGTGCGAGATGACGATTGCGTCCAGGTCGGAAAACTCGATGCCAAGCGCCTCCATGTTGCGCAGCAGTGGTGAGGGATGCTCGCCGTGTACGTTGAATCCCAGGTCGAATAGGATGGTGGTGTCATCGGCCCGCACCAGGTAGGAGACGCCCGGCTCTCCCACAAAGTCATCACCGGCGGTATACCAATCGACGAGGGGCAGGATCGTAAGGCGTTCGACTGATCCCACGTCTTCCAGCCGCGGGCGATCGCCGACCGCCCAGGCTCGCTCAGCGCGCCTTCGGCCTATCACGTACTGGACCGAAAGCCCGCCCGCTACGGCGGCAACGGCGCCCCCCAGTCCGCAGACCCCGGCTATTAGATGTTTCTCATAGTTCATGGCATTCACAAGTATATAGTGTCCCAATCGATGACGCATCGTTCCCCCGCGGGCAATCGACTGATCCGGCATGAAAATGTTAGGAATCACTAACACTATGACGGGCTGGAGAGTTGGCCTTGTTTACGGGAAGCGGAGCCTGACGTGGTAGAATGGGGCCGGAGTAGAGATAGATTGCGGAGAACAGAGGTGAGGGCGGGATGCCGGCGAAGCAGACGGCGAACATGGAGGATTACCTGGAGGCGATACTCCTTATCGAGAAAGAGGAAGGGGTCGCCCGGGTGAGCCAGATCAGCGAGATGCTTGGGGTGAAGAAGCCCAGCGTCACCGCCGCCCTGGACAAGCTCTCGAAGCAGGGCCTGGTCAAGCACGAGAAGTACGGATACGTCGATTTCACCCCAAAGGGAAAGAAGATGGCACGCGACGTCTATCGCCGCCACCAGCTCCTGACGACGTTCCTGGTCGACATACTCGGGGTCAACGAGAAGACCGGGGAGGATGACGCCTGCAAGATGGAGCACCACCTGAGCCGCGAGACCACCGAGAGGCTGGAGAGCCTGGTGGAGTTCATCCTGGCCGGGCCCAGGGCGTCCCAATGGATGGACAACCTTGCCTACTTCCACCAACACGGGGAGCGTCCGGAGGTGTGTGCGGGAGAGAGCGAGGGAGAGGATTAAGGGGGGGGAGGATTAAAGGGGTTGTTTTTTTTGACTCAAAATGTTAGATTTCACAAACATTGTGATGGGGGACTAACCACAGGAAGGAGGATTACATGCCACAGAAGGCGTTGGGGGCTATGAAGCCCGGGGAGAAGGGGAAGATAGCCAAGGTCGGTGGAGCGGGCGTCAGCAGGCGGGTGATGGACATGGGCCTGGTCGCGGGGGCCCAGGTTGAGATGGAAAGGTGGCCCCGCTTGGAGACCCGGTGGAAGTCAAGATAAAGGGCTACCATCTCACTTTGCGCAAGGAGGAGGCGGCCGGGGTAATGGTGGAGGTGGAGTAACCGGATGGAGAGCATTCCGCTCAGCATGGCAACGAACGGGGTACCGCTGCGGGTAATGGGAGTAAGGGCAGGCAGGGGCCTCAGGAAACGGCTGGCGGATATGGGGCTCACCCCCGGCGTGCTGATACGGGTAGTCGACAGGCAGAGGTGCGGCCCGGTGCTGATCGACCTCAAGGGGTCGAGACTGGCCCTGGGATACGGAATGGCTTTCAAGATAGACGTCGAGGAGGACAGGCATGAAACAGGAGATCGTAGTGGCGCTGGCGGGGAACCCCAACTCGGGAAAGACAACGTTGTTCAACAACCTGACGGGGGCCAGGCAGCATGTCGGCAACTGGCCGGGGGTTACGGTAGAAAAAAAGGAGGGCACCTGCGAGGCCGGGGAATGCCACCTGAACGCAGTCGACCTCCCCGGGCTGGTAACGACAACCACCATCTACTCCTTCGTGCGAGGGAGAGCCGGTTAGCCGATTTTGAAGTTAACAACGCAACAATGGGGCCTGGCCCCTTTTGCACGAGGGACGTTTCTCCAGGTCCCGGCTCGATTAGTGGTTTAATTGTCGCATGATTGAACCAGGTGAATCAGGGATTGACAGGCAGGCGCTGGAGCGGTTCCTCGAGGTCCTCCCGGAACTGGATTCGTTGGGCCTGTTCCCCGAGCGGTTCACCCTGGAGATAAGGACACGCGGGAAAGGGCACCTCCTGCACGTCAGCCGCCTTCGGGGAGTAATCCGCCCGGTGATACCGGAGGACTCCCGCAAGAGGTTGATATCGCTACCGCGTTCGCGGTTCGTCAGACTGGTAGAGCACGGCAATGCGACCCAATGGCGCCGGGCGCTGGACAGCGGCACAATCCGCGTAAAATGACGCACTGGTGACAGGTACCAATGGCTCAAAATGACGCACTGGTGACAGGTACCAATGGCTCATTGGTGTAAGAGCTGGAAAGAGGGGGGCAAAGAAAAGACGGGGCGCGTCCGCGCCCCGTCTTTTCTTTGTGTGGGTACTATGCCTTATAGCTCCTTCTGGAGCTCGTCCGCCAATTCACCGTTTGTCTGGATGTTCTCCTGGAGTTCCAGGATCTCGGTGAAGAAAGCCGTGCTGTCGCTCTCAACCTTCGCCAGGTCGACCGGCTGTCCGGTCTCAGCCGCGACCAGGACCTGG